>NZ_JBFUHJ010000003.1:0-78647 GCF_056402455.1 Paenibacillus sp. P4_A7
CTATTGTACACCAGAGTAGTACCTTTGCACAAAAAAATGAGAGTCTACAGGCACAATGCCCGCAGACTCTCTTCTTTTTTTAAGTAATCGATGTATGTCCGCCTACCTGGTGTATAAGATGAATGGCTCGCTCAGCTACTTCTTCATCAACTGTCGCGGTCAACATACCACTCTCAGATAGACCATTCACATCAAAAGCTCTCAGCGCCTGTAATTTATGGAGTGCTTCTTGAGCAGCGCTCTCATCGCTAAATGTTGCTTGAATTTCGATAGGGCTCAAAGCAGGTCCTCCTAATAAGTTCAGAAATCCCAAACTACAAATAAGCCAGAATTACTTTTATTGCTGCTTCGCTCTAGCATCCGCAGCAGCAGCACGATCTGCCGCTTCGCGGTCAGCTTCATCAGCAAACTCTTCTGCAAATTCAACATCTTCATTTTCAACTATAGGTAAATTCGCGAAATTTACTTTCTCCATGCTGTTGTTGGCATTGTTAGTATTGTTTTCGTTATTGTAAGTCATTTTTTATTGCCTCCTATATGGTAGCTGAATGTTTTTCTACCTGCATAGGATACCATTGCAATGCAAAAACTATACAAGTTGCGAAAAAAAAGACGTACCGGGTTATTCACCGCGGAACGCCTTTTTCATTTTATCAAAAATAGATTCATGATGCTCTTGATCGTTATTCGAATCTTTGCTGAGTCCACCGAATTGCTTCAGAAGATCTTTCTGTTCATCCGACAAGCTTGTAGGCGTAACAATCGTCACTTTTACATGCTGATCGCCTTGACCATAACCGCGCAGCTTAGGAACACCTTTACCTTTAAGACGGAAATAGGTTCCTGTTTGTGTTCCAGCTGGAATCTTAAGCTTCACTTTTTCGGTTAACGTTGGAATTTCAACTTCATCTCCAAGCGCCGCTTGTACGAACGTAAGTGGAACCTCACAATAAATGTCGTCATTTTCCCGTTCAAAAAACTCATGCGGCTTCACGCGAATGACAATGTATAGGTCACCTGCAGGACCACCACGCAGCCCGCCTTCACCTTCACCAGTCATACGGATTTGAGCGCCATCATCTACACCGGCTGGGATTTTAATATTAATTTTGCGTTGACGCTTCACTTTACCCGCGCYGTGACAAGTTCCGCATTTTTCTTTTATGACACGTCCAGTACCGCTGCAGTTTGTACATGCACGACGGTTGACCATACGACCAAACGGCGTGTTCTGTACAACCTCTTGCTGTCCGCTGCCTTTACATGTCGAACAAGCTTCAGGCTTCGTTCCTGGCTTAGCACCGTTGCCATGACAAGTATCACAGGATTCCGTACGCGGAATCGTGATTTCGGTTTCTTTGCCGAATACCGCTTCCTTGAACTCGACAGTCATCGTATATTGTAAGTCATTACCGCGCTGTGGAGCATTCGGATCACGTCGTCCGCCTCCGCCTCCGCCAAAAAACATATCAAAAATATCACCGAAGCCGCCGCCAAAGTCTTGACCGCCTCCACCGCCCATGCCTTGATTCGGATCTACATGTCCGAAACGGTCATAGGTTGAGCGTTTACCGTCATCACTTAAAACGTCATAAGCTTCCTTGACTTCCTTGAACTTCGTCTCTGCATCAGCCGCTTTATTAACGTCTGGATGATACTGTCGAGCTAGCTGACGATATGACTTTTTAATTTCATCTGCTGATGCTTCTTTGCCAATACCTAGCACTTCATAATAATCGCGTTTATTTGCCACCTGTTCTCACCTCCGCTGTTATTCTAAATTATAAGAATTAATTAGTTTCACACTTATAATATGCTTATAATTCACCGCGAAACTTTGCTTATGTCGCCAAGGACGGAGACAGCCGTTTATGCTTGTGATTTTATATGCATTTACGCGCAAAAGAGAGGTCAAAACCCAGGCAGCGCCTGTATTTGACCTCTCCCCTCTACTACTTATTTATTGTCGTCAACCACTTCATATTCAGCATCAACAACATTGTCTTTGCCTTTAGCTGAAGCTGCATCCGGACCTGCGCCCTCTGCACCTTGCTCTGCTTGAGCAGCTTGCTCGTAAAGCTTAACAGATAGCTGTTGTACGATTTCAGTAAGCTCTGCAGTTGCTGCATTAATTTGCTCAAGATCATCAGTTGCAAGTGCTGCAACTACTTTCTCTTTCGCTGCATTTGCTTTCTCAACTTCAGAAGGATCTACTTTATCGCCAAGATCTTTGATTGTTTTATCAGCAGAATAAACCAGTTGGTCAGCGTTGTTTTTCGCTTCTACAAGATCACGACGCTTGCGATCTTCTTCTGCGTTTAGTTCCGCGTCCTTCATCATTTGTTCAATTTCTTCAGGGCTTAGGCCGCTTGATGACGTAATCGTGATCTTTTGGCTTTTGCCTGTACCTTTATCCAAAGCCGATACGTTAACGATTCCGTTAGCATCGATATCGAAAGTAACTTCGATTTGCGGAACACCGCGCGGCGCTAGAGGAATATCATTCAAAGTGAAACGGCCAAGAGTTTTGTTGCCTGCTGCCATTGAACGCTCACCTTGCAAAACGTGAATTTCAACGCCTGGCTGGTTATCAGCGTAAGTGGAATACACTTGTGATTTGCTCGTTGGAATAGTTGTGTTGCGTTCGATCATTTTCGTGAACACACCGCCAGCAGTTTCGATACCAAGAGACAATGGAGTAACGTCAAGCAATACAACGTCTTTCACTTCGCCAGTCAATACGCCTGCTTGAACAGCTGCGCCCAGAGCAACAACCTCATCTGGGTTAACGCCTTTATGAGGGTCTTTACCGATCAATTTTTTCACAGCATCTTGTACAGCTGGAATACGAGTAGATCCGCCAACTAGTACAACTTTGTCAATATCGTTGGAAGTCATGCCTGCATCGCTAAGCGCTTGACGAGTAGGTCCAAGCGTACGCTCTACAAGTGCAGCTGAAAGCTCTTCGAATTTAGCGCGAGTTAGACTAAGCTCCAAATGCTGAGGAACGCCGTCAACCATCGTAATAAATGGAAGGGAAATAGCTGATGTTAATGTGCCGGAAAGTTCTTTTTTCGCTTTTTCAGCCGCGTCTTTTAGACGTTGTACAGCAGCTTTATCTTTCGAGAGGTCAGTACCTTGGTCTTTTTTAAATTCAGCAACAAGGTGATCGATAATGACTTGGTCAAAATCGTCGCCGCCCAGCTTGTTATCTCCGCTAGTTGCTTTAACTTCAAAGAAACCATCGCCAAGCTCAAGGATCGATACGTCGAAAGTACCGCCGCCAAGATCATAAACGAGGATTGTTTGATCTTCGGTTTTCTCAAGGCCGTATGCAAGCGCTGCTGCAGTTGGCTCATTGACGATACGAAGAACTTCAAGACCTGCAATTTTACCAGCATCTTTAGTAGCTTGGCGCTGGCTGTCATTAAAGTAAGCTGGAACCGTAATAACCGCTTGTGTTACTGTTTGTCCCAAGTACGCTTCAGCATCAGCTTTCAGCTTTTGCAGGATAATTGCGGAAATTTCTTGTGCTGTATAATCTTTGCCATCAATTGTTTCTTTGTGGTTAGTACCAATATGACGTTTGATCGAGCTGATCGTACGATCAGGGTTAGTAATAGCTTGGCGTCTTGCCGTTTCACCGATAACACGCTCGCCATCTTTCTTAAAGCCGACAACTGAAGGCGTTGTGCGGTTGCCTTCTGGATTTGGTATAACGACGGCTTCGCCGCCTTCCATTACTGCAACGCAAGAGTTCGTTGTACCAAGGTCAATACCGATTACTTTACTCATCGTTTAAGTTCCTCCTATATCTTTCTTATCATTTTATACAAGCGTAAAACGGCTGTCGCCTTCATCTTCGGCAAAAGCATTCGTTTCGCGGAGATATATAAGCACTTTTATAAGTGAAAACTTATAAATCCTTATATATTGAAAAAAAAGTTGTAACTAGCCGCTTACTTTAACCATTGCAGGACGCAGAACTTTCTCTTTCAAAATATAGCCCTTCTGCACTTCTTCCACTACCATGCCTTCCTCATACTCATCGGACTCGACTTGCATGATCGCTTGATGGTATTCAGGGTTAAAAGGCTCGCCGACAACATTCATCGCTTTAAGGCCTTCTTGCTCCAATGTTTGCATCATTTGACGGAAAATCATATCAACACCCTTGGCAAGTGATTCAAAGTCACCATTAACGGATGCTGCAGCTACTGCACGATCGAAATTATCAACAACCGGCAGCAGTTGATCAATTAGCTTCATAGAAGCATATTGGCCAAGCTCTTCCTTTTCCTTGATCGTACGACGACGGAAATTATCAAAATCCGCTTGCGCGCGTAGGTAACGCTGCTGGCTTTCATCCGCTTGCTTCACAAGTTCCACATAGCGTTGATCTTCGCCTGCTTCTTCTAATACAGCTTCTTCAGTGGATTGTTCCATTTGCTCAGCCGCCACTACTTCTTCTACTTCAGCTGCTTCATTATGCTGTTCTTTTGTACTCATGAATTCACCTCCTTAAAAGTTTGCGAATGCAAACTTGGCATCGTAAGCGTTACTTAAAGTTTGCGAATGCAAACTTATCATCGTAAGCATCAACTTAAAGTTTGCGGATGCAAACTTGGCATAATATTAATTTATTTGTACCAGCGGCCCAAAAGGCTCGCCATATCCTTGGATATGAGGTCAAGGAGACTAATTACTTTACCGTATTCCATTCGTGTTGGTCCCAATATACCGATCGTTCCTAGCGAATGACCGTCAATCGCATAAGTTGCTGTAATTAAACTGCAGTCGCTAATTGCCTTATGGTCATTTTCTGTTCCAATGCGTACTTGTATACCCGAAGGAAGACCGGAAAACATTTTCATAATTGTCGGTGTCTCATCAAGCAGATCCAAAATCGTTTTTACTTTGTCAACATCCTTGAATTCGGGCTGTGTCAGCATGTTAGTCGTACCGCCAAGAAAGATGCGATGTTCATCCTCACTCTGAAGAGCGTGATCAAGCACCTGCAATAGCTGTTCGTAATGCTCTACATGCCTTTCAAGCTCTTGCCCGATTTCGGAGTAAAGCTTCGCCCTCAAACGAATTAATGGAACACCTGCCAGCTTAGCATTCAAAATGTTAACGACTTTTTCCATGTCGTCCATCTTAAGTCCCGCTGGAATAGAAATAGTTCTGTTTTCCACATGTCCGGTGTTGGTCACAATAATGGCAACAGCCGATGTTTGATCAAGCGGAACAATCCCGAAATGCTTCAGTGAAGTACTAAACATTTCTGGTCCTAGTAAAATGGATGTGTAATTCGTCAAATTGGACAATATCATAGCTGTTTGCTGTATGACCTGCTCCATTTGATTCATTTTATCGGTTACGAACGAGCGAACCTTACCCAGATCGTTCTCATCCACTTTGCTAAGCTTCACTAAATGGTCAACATAGTAACGATAGCCTTTCGTTGAAGGAATACGTCCTGCCGACGTATGCGGCTGCTCCAAAAAACCTAGTTCTTCAAGATCCGCCATTTCATTGCGAATTGTAGCCGGGCTGAAGCCAACATCACCGCGCTTCGAAATACTTCTTGAACCGACCGGTTCAGCCGAGCGAATATAATCATCCACTATCGCGTTCAAAATCATCCGTTGTCGTTCTGTCAGCATTCGAATTCCTCCTCAAAAATGGTGTACACCGCTATTTCGGTTTCCCATCGTTAGCACTCAATCGAATCGAGTGCTAATCATTAATACAAAAATACCAAACCAGCTTAACGATTGTCAAGTCAGTTAGGCATTTTTAATGCGAATATAAAAAAATCACTCTCCCATTAGTCATGTTCATGCACTACTTGGGACAATGATTTACATTTTATTAAAATCATACAGCTGCCGTTAACTCAACATTCTTAGAACAGCAATTTCATCACATGCATGCTGTTTCGGACAATTCACGCAATCTTTCCACACTTTTTCAGGAAAAATTTCCTTTTCKACAACGGTGAAGCCGTTTTTTTCGAAGAAGGCTACTTCGTATGTTAGTGCCATTACTTTAGGAATTTGCTGTTCTCTTGCTTGGTCAATCAATGCATCGACAATCTTGCTTCCGATACCAAGTCCTTTAAAGCCCTCCGACATCCCAAGTGAGCGAATTTCAACTAATTCCGTACCTAATCTTGTAAGAGCACCGCAGCCAACAACCTCGTCTCCTACCTCAGCGACGATGAAGGAATCGATCATATAATCGAGTGCTTCCCGGGTGCGAGGCAGCATGATACCCTTCTCAGCATAACCCTTAATCAATAGAAATAAAGTTTCAACATCTGCAGATGTTGCTTTTCTGCATACAACCTGTACGGTCTGCATGATCGCCTTCGCCTCCACCCGGTGCAAGTAAAAAAATCCATAAAATAAATATATGAATAAATATACAACATGACGAATTAATTCTCAATAGTTTTTTATACAGTAAAGCCTATAAAAGCTCCGAATACTTCATTACCGAGAAGAACGCCCTTATCAGTTAGACGATAGATCGTATCATCTTCCGTCTGAATTCGTTCAAGCAGCCCATCCTTGAGCAATTTATCAATAATCGTTCCAAATTTGCTTTCAAGTGTCTGACCACCGAATTGAGCCTTAAAGCGCGATGCAGGCACACCCTCAAGCAGCCTTAGTCCAACCATCATGAAATCTTCCATCGCCTCATTCTCAGCCACTTCAAACGTTTCAAGGCGCGGCAATCTGCCAGCAGCAGCATCTATATAAGGTGTAATACCTTTTAGATTCACATGGCGTGTACGATTGGCATATCCATGCGCTCCCGCTCCTAGACCATAATACGCTTCATTGCGCCAATACGTGGAGTTATGACGGCTCTCAAATCCCGGCTTAGCAAAGTTGCTTATTTCATAATGAGAATAGCCATTTTGCTTAAGCATGTCCAAAAGCAATATGAACATATTGAACTCTTCATCCTCAGTAGGCAGTGGCAGCTCATTTTTCTCGTATAATTTATGGAACAATGTATTTTCTTCAACCTTCAAACTGTATATGGAATAGTGCTTGAGTCCGAGCTCCAAAGCACGATCAACGCTATCAGTAAGATGCTTTAAGGTTTGACCAGGCAGCCCAAACATTAAATCAATCGACATATTCGTAAAGCCAACAGCTCGTGCATTTTCTAGGCTGCGATAAACATCATCTACGCTATGAATTCGTCCGATACGCTCTAATAATTCATTATCAAATGACTGGACGCCAAAGCTGATTCGATTCACGCCGCCCTCAAACATGGCTGTAAGCTTATCGATGTCTGTTGTTCCAGGATTCGCTTCCATTGTGAACTCTACATCAGCCGCAAGTGGAAAATAGGTACGGACCGACTTCAGAAACCGTTCCATTTGAACAGGTGTCAGCACTGTCGGCGTACCGCCTCCCACAAACACGGTATCGATCTCTACTGGAGGCAGTTCACTAACCGTTCTTTGCATCTCCATCTCAAGAGCATCCAAATACTGATCAACTGGCTGCCCCTTGAGCACGTATGATGTAAAGTCACAATAGTGACATTTGTTTGTACAAAATGGGATGTGTATATATAAAGCGCGTGGTGATTGCTGTACGATCATCAATGATACCTCCTTTTATTACCATTTAAATCTTATAAATCTTTAAATAGGAAAGAGGGAGAGCAGCGCCCTCCCTCATCCTCGTACGTTTTAATCCTCGTCGATTTTGAGCACCGCCATGAACGCTTCCTGCGGCACCTCTACGTTACCAACTTGCTTCATACGCTTCTTGCCTTCTTTCTGCTTCTCAAGCAGCTTCCGCTTACGGCTAATGTCACCGCCGTAGCATTTGGCAAGTACGTTTTTACGCATAGCTTTTACAGTCTCACGCGCAATGATTTTATTACCGATTGATGCTTGGATCGGCACCTCGAACATTTGACGAGGTATAAGCTCTTTCAGCTTCTCACAAATAATTTTCCCGCGATGATACGCACGATCGCGGTGGACAATAATGGAGAGAGCATCTACTTGCTCGTTGTTAAGCATAATATCCATTTTGACTAGACTAGATTTCCGATAGCCAGAAATTTCGTAATCAAACGAAGCATAACCCTTCGTGCTCGATTTCAGTTGGTCAAAGAAATCATAAACGATTTCAGACAGCGGTACTTGATAAGTAAGAGTTACGCGATTCGTATCCAAATATTCCATGTTAACGAATTCGCCGCGTTTGTTCTGACAAAGTTCCATTATTGTACCAACGTATTGATTAGGTACAATGACGCCTGCTTTCACATAAGGCTCTTCCACATAATCAAGCTTGCCTGCCTCTGGATAGTTCGAAGGATTATCGATTTCCATTGTTTCGCCATTCGTTAGTGTTACTTTATAAATAACGCTCGGCGCTGTAGTAATAAGCGGTATATTAAACTCACGTTCAATCCGTTCCTGAATGATCTCCATATGCAGCAAGCCAAGGAATCCGCAACGGAAACCGAATCCAAGCGCTGTAGATGACTCAGGCTCATATCGAAGCGATGCATCGTTCAACTCAAGTTTACCTAGCGCTTCGCGAAGATCGTTATAATCCTGTGTTTCGATCGGGTACAATCCGCAGTAAACCATCGGATTAATTCGGCGATAACCTGGTAATGGTTCTGCAGCAGGCTTCTTCGCGTCAGTAATCGTATCCCCTACGCGCGTGTCCTTCACATTCTTAATCCCGGCTACAACAAACCCTACATCACCAATAGCAAGTTCGTCTACGATCGTCATGCTTGGTCTAAACACACCAACCTCAATAACCTCGAATTCAGCTTCTGTTGCCATGAAGCGAATTTTTTTGCCGGCTCGAATGCTTCCGTCCATAACTCGCACATAAACGATTACACCCTTGTACGGATCATAATGCGAGTCAAAAATAAGTGCTTGAAGCGGCAAATCTGGATCACCAGTAGGTGCAGGCACTTTCGCAACCACCTGCTCCAATATTTCCTTAATCCCGATACCCGCTTTAGCAGATGCCAGCACCGCATCACTGGAATCAATTCCGATTACATCCTCAATTTCCTGCTTCACCCGTTCGGGCTCCGCACTCGGCAAATCGATTTTGTTAATAACAGGTATGATTTCAAGATTGTTATCTAGCGCTAAATAGACATTAGCAAGCGTTTGTGCTTCAATCCCTTGCGCAGCATCTACTACGAGCAAAGCTCCCTCACAAGCTGCTAAGCTCCGTGAAACCTCGTATGTAAAATCGACATGCCCCGGAGTATCAATCAAATTAAGGAGATATTCAATACCATCATCTGCAACATAGGAAAGTCTAACCGCTTGCAGTTTTATCGTAATGCCGCGCTCGCGCTCTAGATCCATTTTGTCTAGAACCTGTTCTTGCATCTCACGAGATGACAAAGCGCCTGTAAATTCTAATATCCGATCAGCTAAAGTCGATTTTCCATGATCGATATGCGCGATAATGGAAAAATTTCTAATTCTTTTTTGTCGGTCACGTACGTCAGCCATGCCTAACCCCCACAAGTCCAATAATGCTATTCATTCCTAGTATTATACCAGCTAAGGGGTCACCCAGCAATGTGCATTCTTATTTCGTTAATCCATCAAACAGAGATACGACAAAACGAATCCCTTCACTTGAGACGTTTTGCAGCATTCCAGACGTTGAATCCGCAATTTTATTGACGGCAGGCTGCTCTCCTTCAAACGGAATTCCAAGCAAACGGTCGTCCTGCTTTTCAGCTAATAGAGCCAATCGTTTTACTTCTTCTAATTGCTTTTCTAATTCTGCAATCTTTGCTTGCTGCTTAAGAGCAACAAGTCTTGTCGAAGGATCCTTCGTCTGTATTGGAGACTCCATTTCCACATAGGCTTCTCCTCCCTCAATTGGTCCATATATACGCTCAATCCCCGTAGAGGACATCTCAATACCATACAAAATAATAAAGACTATTGCCCCGCCCAGCGCCGTAAATTTTAGTGCATTCCGTTTCATTGCAGCAATCCCCCTCTTATTATTTATTATTCACCCCTATCCTCGACGCCTACGCCTTCTCATCCGCCCAATAAATTTCCGCAATGATTTTAGCAAGAGCGTCAGCCGTACGGTAAGATTCCACTAATGTATTATCTACCCCGCCAATTTCAACCAGCACACTATCCTCAGCAAGCGATTGGTTATATTCTCCATTGCCGGTCGCAGCCGTTTTCCCCCAAATCCCTCTTGAAATCCCGGGGTATTCTTTTTCTAACGCCTGATGGATTTTAGTAGCAAACGCTTCGTTCTGCTCCCAATTCGGGTTTTTATGACCGATAATAAAATAAACCTGCGCATAGCTTTTACCGTCAATATCGATGGTCGTATATTTTCGTTTCTGAGAATCGCGATGAATATCAAAAAAGAATTTCAAATCCTTGCTGCTCGCGATTGCTTCCTTCACCGTCTTCATCGAATATTTATAAGACAGCTCCCATCTATATTTCTCCATGGTTGTCGGGTAGTCGGTGTTGGAGTGAATAGCGCCAACCCCTCGCTCCTCTAGCTTGGTTGCGAGCCGCTTGCCTACTAACGTAATATTTTTGGTGGTGGAGTTAGGATCCTTAGACTTTTCCTTTAGTTCTGGATACCAGGATTCTCGATTGTGAGAATGATAAATGAATGCTACTTTCGCTTTCGTGCTTGTTGGCTTTTTGGTGGCCTCTGGCTTGACTGTCTCTTCTCCTTCGTCTTCAGGTAAAGTTACCTCGCCAGGTGGCGGCTTTACCGTGCCACTATTGCCTGGGTCATTATTCACTGCTTCGCCCCCATTGCTTGAACCATCGCTAGAGTCGTGCGGGATGGGCGCATTGTCCTCAGGTCCTACAGCTGTATCTGTACCAATTCCTTTTCGAATAAGAAAAGCATCATTCACACTTAGTCCAGGCAATTCACCTGCCAGCAAACTTTTCGGATCGCTCGGATTTATTTCGGTTAGCGCCCTCATAAGAAAAGCGCTCATCTGTTTTGTATTAAATGAGTCAGACTGTATACTGCTCTGGAAGGCTGGCATCTCTATCTCTAGCATATCCCCAAAAAACCCGCTCGATACAGCAGCCGCAAAACCTTTCATCGAATTAACGGGTACGATCGTCGATTGCTGATGAACCATACCTGCAAGCCCCATTACAACAAAAAACAACATGGAACTAAAAGAAAGCAGCGCAAATGTCCGCCCGGTAGCTAGCAACTGTCTCATTCTTTTACTTTCTCTCCCGAAATCCAGCAGCATAATGTTACGTTTCATTGATTCATTACCTCCCGATTCTCTATTCCTTCGGCTAAGTTACTATTAATTTATGAGAGTAATAGAGTTCATAGAACCTGCTGGAAGTGAAAGTTTCGAATTTACTAGAGTTCAACATGAGAGTGGAAAATAAAAATAATAAATAAATGTACATGCAAAAGAAGCCGCCTCTTCATATAGAGACGACTTTTTGGATAGACATGTCTAAAATTCTAATGTGTATAAGCTGCTACATTATCGGTATCGACAGCCTCATGGAGCGAAGCATTTAGCCCACTGGCGATAATATTAGCAATATCCTCGATAAACTCATCAATTTCCTTAGGTGTTACAAGTAAATCATGACCAAGCGGACTGAGCACCTCCTTGACCAGTTGAAGTCGTTCATTCTCCGCCATTTGATTCATTAAGCCAAAAATCTGATCATTGTTACCTTTTTGCGTTTCCATATGTGTACGCATCATATCAATCGCATTATTTACAATCGTTGAAGCGTACACTACCGTTGGTACTCCGATTGCTATAACAGGTACGCCTAGTATTTCTTTCGTCAGACCCTTCCGCTTGTTCCCGATACCCGAACCTGGGTGAATGCCTGTATCGGCTATCTGTATCGTTGTATTCACTCGCTCAAGCGCTTTCGAGGCGAGCGCATCTATCGCAATAACAACCTCAGGTTTTGTGCGTTCTACGATCCCTTGTACAATTTCACTTGATTCAATACCCGTAATCCCAAGTACGCCTGGCGCAACCGCGCTGACCGGTCGATAACCAGGCGCCACTTGATCTGGCATCAGCTCAAAGAAATGTCTGGTCACCATGACGTTCTCTACTACAATTGGACCTAGCGCATCCGGCGTTACATTCCAGTTACCTAATCCTACGATCAGCACGCGCGCCGTTTTGCTTATGGATAGATCCTCTAGAAAGCTTTCAAAATGCTTAGCAAACAGGGTGGCAACACGATCCTGCAATACGGTATCCTGATTGCGCAGAGCCGGCACCTCGATTGTCACATAACGTCCCTGCATTTTACCGATCGCTTGAGCGCCTTGTTCATTTTGCACATGCAGCTGCGTTATTGTAATACCATCTTCCTCTGTTGTTTCGGATTGAATCCCCGGTATATTTCCACCAAGCGGCTGTTCTGCTATCTCCTTCGCTTCAAGCGCTAGATCGGTTCTTACGTTATATAACTGCAAGTCAAGCTCGTTCACTTTTGTTCAATCTCCCTTCATGCAAATGTACTTTCGTTATTGTTTGCAAGAGCGCCCATTTCATACCTAATATGATATGATGAATTCCAATGGACACTGGAGGTAGTACTATTGCTTTTTGGGCAGGGGCATGATAATATATTTTAAGTTGTGTTATCTAGCTTTTAACAGAATGTGTACCGCTTTAACCAGTTTAGGAGGTGAATTCTATGCCAAACATTAAATCCGCGATTAAACGCGTTAAGACAAACGAAAAGCGTCGTGCTTTAAATGCTTCCCAAAAATCCGCACTTCGTTCGGCCATCAAGATTGCAGACCAAGCTATCGCTGGCACTGATATTGATGCTGCTAAAGCATCTCTAATCGCTGCAACGAAAAAATTGGACAAAGCAGTAACTAAGGGCCTGATTCATAAAAATGCGGCTTCCCGCAAAAAATCTCGTCTTGCTAAAAGAGTGAACGCAATTTCCGCTCAAGCTTAATAAGATGGATGCAAAAAAGGCTTCACTGCTCTAATAGAGCATGTGAAGCCTTTTTTTGTTAGTTAGAGAAACGCTAAGTACGTTTCTCTACCCCAAGAGACAATAAATACAGCTCTAAGCCGAGCGTTTTATCAATTGCTCCCGTTTTCATCTTATAATCCAGATCAGCTAATGATGCAAGCAGCTGGCCTAGCCTAGGTACAGTGAACTTGCGGCTCTTCTCCGCAGAAAGCTTGACCGCATAAGGATGCAAACCCAGTTGACCTGCCATTTGCTGTGGGGAGTAATGCTGCTGCTCCAGTTCTTTAATTTGCAGCATGATACGCAGCTGCCTGGCGATCAGCGCCGCTATCTTAATAGGCTCCTCTTTGCGTACGAGCAGCTCCCTATACAAACGCAGCGCACGGTCAATTCGCAGCTCTGCAATCGAATCGACTAAAGCAAACACATCCTCCTCGACTGTTGCTGCTGTGAGTAAGGAAGCTTGCTCCAAATCAATCATACCGCCTACGCCAGCATGAAGACATAGCTTATCCACTTCTTGAGCAAGCTGCTGCATATTCGTCCCCGCTCGAACGAGTAACAAATCAGCTGCTTCAGCACTCATCGTGCGCTTTTGCTCTGCCGCCCGTTTAATCATCCACTGCTTAAGCTGGGCAGCATCCAGCTCCGGAAAGGCCACAAGAGCATTACGCTCCTTCAGCAACTTAACCAGCTTCCGTCTTTCATCCAGCTTCTCAGCAAATACAGCAAACACGATTACTGACGTTTCTGCAGGATATTCCATATATTGAATAAGTTTCTCGGGTTGATGCTGAATCTTCGTGTTTTCCTTGACGCTAGCGGCAAGTACAGCAGCATCCCGAATGAGTACGAGCTTACGCGGAACGAAAAATGGCAGCGTCTCTGCTTCCAATACCGCTTCTTCAATGGCTGATTCAGCCGTATCAAACTTCACAATGCCTAGCTCTTTTTCCTCTGCTGTAAACATAGCGTCTGTTAAGCTATCAATAAAATGCTGCAAGCGATAACGATCCTTGCCGTATAATACGTAGATCGGGCGAAAACTCCCGCCTTTTATTTCCTTCAATGCTTCCTTTGCATCCATTTTATCACCTCATTAATGACTATGTACGAATAAACGGCAATAAAGGGATGAGCCATTTGAAGGCATCATCCCTTTGTTCAAAGATCAGCTCGCACATGCATGGCATGATGCGTTTCTTATCTTCCTTCGCGAAGCAAAGCCGCCCAACGCATTTGGGCGACTTGCTCGTTCCCACTTGCCGAGCATCTATATAAACATCAATGGCAGGTCCATGGTACCTTCCAATTGATGGTCATACGACGTCAAGGCCTCGTCGCAGACATTCTCACTGCTTATACAATATGCAAAGCCTGAGAAATGTGTGCGAACACCTTATTATTAATGTGCAGCCTTCTCGTCTTTCCCACTTGCAAGATCAAGAACATACTTCTCAATTGCGGCCTGCTCCAAGTGAACCTCATAAGTCAACTGCTTACTATCCTCTGACCAGACCAGATTTTCCAGTGTTCCGTTCCTCGGAGAAGATTCACCTACAGGGGCTTGATCGCCTGCTGTAAATAGGATGACCTTATTGCCTGATACTTGTGCTATATATTTCCCGTCTGGGGAGGAGACTTGAGGCAGACTTAGATTTAATTCATATCCGGTCAATGGTGTTTCTTCCTGACCACTGCCCGTTACTAAACCTTGAAATCCCGGGGCCGGTGGAACATCAGCCTCGCCCGAATTGTTACCGAAGTCTGAAATTGCATCTGGTGCTACAGCACCCGACTTGGCGGCAATTTTAGTTTTATCATCAGAAACATTTCCATTTTCACTTGAAGCCATTTCAGGCTCTTCTGCGCTTTTACGACTTTCCATGCCACCCGCTTGATTTTCTGCTGATAAAGTATTGACGTCCGATGACTCAGAAGTCTCACTCATGAGCGATTGTGGAGAAGAAGCCGTATCCGCATTGCTTTTCGCACCATCTGCACTGAACAAGCCCATTCTTGCAAAGTCTGGCCCATTGCCCGAACCATAGGTTACTAGGAAAAGGCCTGCAACAATGCTAGCTGCTATCACACCGCTCATCACTTTCATAGAAGGCCAACGGCGATTCTGTATCTTACGACGAGATAAAACCTCTGCCGGTTTAATGTCCGATTCCGTGAAATTTGTTCCAGTTTGCTGCTGACTAAACAGTTCCATCCGCTCTAGCTGCGGCATAATAGCATCAACTAAGCTATAGCTGGGAATAACCTTTGGTAAACTAGTCAATTCCGCGGAGAGAAGCTGAAGCCGCTCAAACATGGCTGCACAGTCCGGACAATGTCTAGTATGATTTATCAAGACTTCGTTCTCGTGTTCATCGAGATCGTCGTCAAGCTGTCTTTGCATATATTCCATCACCTCTTGACAATTCATCCCCGGACACCACCTTTCTGATAATCATGAAGTAAAGTATGCAGCTGCTGCCTAGCTCTGAATAAATAAGATTTCACCGTATTGAGTGGCAAATCCAGTGAATCAGCAATTTCATTGTATGAAAAATCTTGTAAATACCTAAGTACGACTACCGCACGATGATGCTCAGGCAGCTTATCAATCGCTGTACGAATATCTTGTACGGCATAGGCGGTCATCACCTCGTCTTCCACGTTCTGCTTCTCATGGAAAACCATGTCATGCTCATCTATGGATACTGTCGGTTTATTTCTCCGAAATTTATCAATACAAATATTCGTTACAATACGTTGAATCCATGTTTTGAATTGTGCTTTCTCTTCGTACGAGCCTATTTTAGTATAAATACGGATTAATGCTTCCTGAGCTGCATCAAGTGCATCCTGCTCGTTATTTAATATATAGTAGGCTGTCCGATAAACATGCGTTTCAATCTCTCGCAATAGAGTAATTAATGCGTCGCGATCTCCCGACTGAGCGGCTCGTATAATGCCCGGCTCCACCACGAAGGATCCCCCTCTCTTGCAACCATTCTGACGAACTGGTTACTTTAAATGTTGCAGATAAAAGATAATTTAACTTAATTTTTTTTAGTGGAAATAGTTTCTTGCCATTACTTGCTTCAAGTTCTGT
Source organism: Paenibacillus sp. P4_A7 (assembly GCF_056402455.1). NCBI lineage: Bacteria > Bacillati > Bacillota > Bacilli > Caryophanales > Paenibacillaceae > Paenibacillus > Paenibacillus sp. P4_A7. The sequence continues at coordinate 16,140 of NZ_JBFUHJ010000003.1, forward strand.
GCTTGCGTTTCTATTAAAACGAATTAGCTGTGTGAAATAGTGGGTATTCCACTAAAGTTTTCGTATTTGCTAGTAAACGAACTCCACATTAAAGAATACCAAATTAATGGTATTCCGTATATAGAAATCGTTCTATTCAATTAAGTATAATCCTTTATTGGTCACTGCGAAGCGTACTTCTCCATCCTTGTCTGTTCGCCAATTCTGAGTGCCAGCTTCCTTTATTCGCGTTAATACATCTGGGTGTGGATGACCGTAGCTATTCTTCGCACTTACAGATGTCACCGCACCAAACGGCCTCCAATATGCCAGCCATTCACTGCTTGTCGAAAAACGGCTGCCATGATGCGCTACCTTCATAATGGAAATGGTTGGACGTGCTTGGTTTTGGTCTTTATCCTGCAGCTTCCTAACAATGGTCCGTTCCGTTTCATTCCCTATATCACCTGAAAATAAAAACGACTTACCATATATATCAACGTTTAAGACAACGCTGCTTTCATTCTGATCTTCTGCAATTGCGATATCATCATTCCGAGGTGCTTCAGGCCATAATACCCTCAACTGTAAATCTGTATCTAGCTTATAATCCAAGCCCTCGTAAGCCGCATATAAAGGAATACCTAAATCAATTGCTTGCTGAAGCAGCTCTTTCGCGTCTCCCGCATCCTTTACTGTACCGTTCCACCATATACGGCGAACTGGAATGGTATCTAACACCGCTTTCAACCCTATTATATGGTCACTATCTAAATGAGAAACTACGAGCAGATCTATTTGCTGAACCCCTCTTTTCATCAGCAGAGGTACGATAACCTTGCGACCCACTTCGAAAGGATCACTTCGCTCCTTCCATTCCTCGCCATGCTTACGAAAGGAGACCGCTCCTCCTCCATCAATCAATAGATGTTTGCCGCTTGGGGTCCGAATATGGATTGCATCACCTTGACCAACGTCCAGAATACTGACGGTTGCCGTCCTGTTCCATAGTTGAGGCTGATAAGCGTAGAATAGCAATCCAAATGCGCTTATAGCTAGCATTGAAAAACCCAATCGGAATCTCTTTTTGCTTTGGATCACATCTGGATCAGAGACTGCCAGTCCCAACGATGCCTTTGGAACAGCTTCAACTGTCCTTATCTCTATCGGCAAAGTCTCGTCCATTATTAAGGAGTGATCTGAAATTACAGCATTGGAGTGTTCTGACCCTATTTTAAGTGTATAAAAAACAGCACCAAGCAGTACGAACCATAAAGCCATCCACCATAAAGGGGGAGAGGGCCATATAGAACGCAGCGAATCGACCTGCGAGAGCTTATCGACTAATAAAAACGTCCAGTCATTTGCATAATGCGACGCATAAGCAAGCAGCTTGCCCCCTGGCTCCCATGGGATCGCAATAATTAACGATACCGCGCCAAGCGGCATAACTACAAAACTAATAAACGGCACTAACAAAAAATTCGCGAGTATAGATAAAGCATGAAATTGATTAAAATAATAGATCGACACCGGAAAAGAAACAAGCTGTGCGACGATTGTAACAGCTGCCAAATCAAACCATGCCTTTCCCTTTTTTGATTGCGGCATCACCTTCCTAACTGGCGGAACACCTATAATTAAGCCAATCGTAACGATATAAGATAACTGAAAACTAACATTTTCGATAAAGAAAGGGTCTACCACCAGCATAAGTAAAGCAGCTGCAGCAAGCAGATGCAAGCCATCCTTCAGCTTTCCGAACCGAGCAGCAAACAAGCCGAGAACAGCCATTACACCAGCGCGTACGACGGAGGGGGAGCCGCCAGAGAGCAATACATAAAGAGGAACAGCAAATATGAGGAGAAGCAGTATTCTTTCGCGAGTCATATGCATCATTCGAAGAAGACCGCTGAATACGTAGATAAACACGGCAACATGCAAGCCTGAGATAGCCAATATATGCGTGAGGCCAAGCCGCGAAAACTGCTGGAACTGCTCGGGGTCGAGGTCCTCGCGAATTCCGAGGACGAGACCTTTCATGTATCCGGACTGATCGGACGGATACAGTCTGTCGAAGCGCGCTCCCAGCGCAGCGCGCGCCTCGTCTACGCGGCCGAGCAGCGCGGCCGCGGTGAGCTTGGGGCCCGGCGCCGACTTTACGGCGGCGGTGCCCTTAGCTTTGAGCAGCCAATGTATGCGCTGGCTGCTGAGGTAGCGGCGGTAGTCGAAGCCGCCGCTATTGGATGCGCCAGCCGGCCGCGTCAGCTCGCCGGCAATGCGAACTAGATCGCCGCGCTGCCACTTCGCGGCGACAGCCTGCTCCGGCTGCTCCGCAAGCCGGACATGCACGATCAAGCGCTCGCGAAGCTCTCGCGGCGCAGCTTCACCCTTGACGCGGACGCTATTCGCCGCTACGCGAAACATAACGCGGTCGCCGTCGACCTCCACCGCGGACACAATAGTGCCCACCGCTTCCGCTGCATACGCAGCTTGCTGACCATCCGCCTCAGCGGCGGCAAGCAGGGCCGGCAGCGCGGTCACATTGCGGGCATCCGCCCACATTCTCTCCCCTGCGGCAAGCCCTGCCGCAACCACGCAGGCAGCAGCCAGCGGCCATGATGCCTGCCTGCTCAGTGCAGCGGCCAGCGCTAGCAAAGCCAGCGCACCCGTCATAAGCACAGCGCCGCGACTGCTCAGACCCGCAGCCGCGGCGCTGCCGCAAACCCAACTCAATACAAACCAGATCAAAGGCCGCCGGTTCATCCTTAACATATATTGTCCCTCCCTTCTCCCAAACAAGCGTAAACGGCTGTCGCCTTCCTCTTCGGCAAAAGCATTCGTTTCGCGGAGTTATATAAGCACATTTATAAGTGAATGCTTATAAATTCTTATATATCAAAAAAAGAACCTCCAGCCGCATCAACCGTTGCAGCCAGAGGTTCCTCCTCTACTAAACTTTATTCAATTATTAAAGAGCAATCATCACTAGGAAATGACTTCCATATGCTCTCCAGCGGAAGGCTCAAAAGACGCCAAACATCTGAAAACAATACCCTTCTGCTCCATCAGCCTCTCGACCTTGTCGCTGTCCTTTGCATAAGTGCGATGGTACACGATTTCAATGACGCCGCTGTTTGCAAGCATGTTGGCACATGTCCAGCAAGGCTGGTCGGTTACATAGACGATTGAGCCCTCGCGATCAGCTCGGTCAGTGAACATAAGCAGATTTTGCTCAGCATGTATCGTTCGAATACAGCGCTGCTTCTTAATCACATGCTCCTCGCCGTCGACAACCTTCACTTCAGCCTCTTCAGTCATCATGCAGCCTGCCTCTAGACAGTCTTGCACGCCCATTGGAGCACCATTATACGCGGTACCTAGCAGCTTTTTCCCTTGTACAAGCACAGCTCCGACATGTCTGCGTGGGCAGCGTGAACGCGTCGATACCATATAAGCGATATCCATAAAATACGTGTCCCAGTCCTTACGAAGGGTATCCTTTGTTTGGGTAGTCATTGCATAAACTTCCTTTCTCTTACTGCATCTGTATTTCTAGTTGTCATTCAAGCTAATTAAACCATTTTTATTGGCTTGCTGCCAACGCTTGCGACAGATCCGCTAAAATATCATCGATTCCTTCTGTTCCAATCGATAAACGAATCATTCCTGGGGATACGCCAGCGGCTGACTGCTGCTCAGCAGTTAGCTGTTGATGCGTCGTGCTTGCTGGATGAATAATAAGTGACTTCGAGTCGCCGACATTCGCAAGATGCGAGAACAGCTGTACCGAATTGATTACCTTCTTGCCTGCTTCAACTCCGCCTTTTATACCAAAGGTCATAATCGCGCCTTGACCCTTCGGTAAATACTTCTTAGCAAGCTCGTAGGAAGAATGACTTGGCAATCCGGAATAATTAACCCATTCTACTGCTTCATGCCCTTCTAGATACTCAGCAACCTTCTGTGCATTTGAGCTATGACGCTCCATTCGCAAATGAAGAGTTTCAAGTCCTTGCAGCAGCAAGAACGAATTAAAAGGTGACAATGCCGCTCCCATATCACGAAGCAGTTGCACACGCGCTTTAATAATATACGCAATCGGACCAACTGCATCCGTATATACAACACCATTGTAGCTTGGATCAGGTTCAGTCAAGCCAGGAAATTTACCGCTGGCCTTCCAATCAAACTTGCCCGCATCAACAATTACGCCACCGATAGATGTACCATGTCCACCGATAAACTTAGTAGCAGAATGAACAACAATATCTACTCCATGTTCAATCGGACGGCATAAGTATGGGCTTGGGAAAGTGTTATCAACAATAAACGGAATTCCGTTCTCATGAGCAACAGCAGCAACCGCTTCTAAATCAATAATATCACCCTTTGGATTACCTATCGTTTCCGCGAACACTGCTTTCGTGCGCTCTGTAATCGCAGCACGGAAATTTTCAGGATCGGATGGGTCTACGAATTTAACAGTAATGCCTAGTTTCTTGAGCGTAATTGCAAATAAATTATACGTTCCACCATAGATACTTGAGGAGGATACGATTTCATCACCAGCGCCTGCGATATTAAGAATTGCATATGTAGTAGCTGCTTGTCCGGATGCAACAGCCAAAGCTGCAGGAGCGCCTTCCAGCTCCGCTACACGTTTCTCGAATACATCCGATGTCGGATTCATAATGCGAGAATAAATGTTGCCGAATTCCGATAGTGAAAATAGATTTGCAGCATGTTCTGTATCTTTGAATCCGAATGAGCTCGTTTGGTAAATAGGTACCGCACGTGACATCGTAGTCGGATCGATTTGTTGGCCTCCGTGAACGGATAGCGTTTCTAGCGAGAGCTTGCGTTGTTCTGACATTTAATAATTCCTCCTATACAATTTGCTTATCAAAACTAGTAATATAAGCGAAATTTACGAAATCTATCAAAACCCCGCTTCCTTCCATTCTCTCACAATTATGGACGAACGACAATATTTTCTTCAATACCTGCAAGTAATTTATTGCCAATTCCCTTTACCCGCAGCAGCTCATCAATTGACTCAAAATAACCATTTTTCTCCCGATCTGCAACAATAGCTTGCGCCTTAGCTGGTCCAATTCCTTTCAGCAGGTCCAGCTCAGCAACTGTGGCTCTATTAACGTCCAACTTCTCGTTTTCAGAGGTGCCTGATTCCTCTTTCACACTAGAATCTTCTTTTACAACTTCAGCGTCCTCAGTTGCAGATCCAATTGCTTCATGGCCTTCTAGCTTGCTTACATTCCCTGCATTTGAATTTTGTACTTTCCCCGCCCCAACTTCTTCCGAATCCTTTGCATCCTTTGAACCTTTTCCAACATCCAACTTTCCCGTATCAGCTTTCTCCTCTACATTATCCATTGCGACCAACGCTCTCTCCACTTCATCATTTAACACAATCCATTTTCCCTCTTGAGGTTGTTTCGGTTCCATTAATGCGATAATCAATAAACTGACCGCTGCTAAAATACAAATAGCCGCAATCAGTATTTGCTTCACCGATAATCCCCCTAACTGTTGCTTCATGAAAGCGAAGCTCCTTTCTAACAGAAAAAATCATTTAGGATTTTTTGACATATGAAACAAGTCCTAGAGAATAAGGTAAGAGAGCATACAAAGCACAATCCTAATTTCAGGGAATGACTATGCTTCGCAATGCCTATCTTTTTTAGAATCTTTTTCACGTGACACTGGTTTTGCAAGTGCGAAACCATATAGGAGGGTTCAGCATGAATGTCGGGTTTATCGGAACGGGCACGATGGGAAGCCTGCTCATAGAAGCTTTTATTTCTTCAGGCGCTCTTTCGCCTGCTCAAATTACTGTCAGCAACCGTACTTTTGCAAAAGCGCAAGCATTGGCCGACCGTTATTCCGGCATTAGGGCCGAACATACGAATGCCGAAGCTGCCTGCGGCAACGATATCGTCTTTCTATGTGTCAAGCCGCATGAATTCAAAAAAGTAGTTGACGATTTAAAGCCTGTTATAAGCTCTGATCAAATTATCGTCTCCATTACGAGTCCAGTACTGATTGCTCATTTAGAGGGAGAATTAGACTGCAAAATAGCAAAAGTCATACCTAGCATTACAAATTATGTATGGAGTGGAGCTTCTCTCTGTATTTATGGAAAAAGAATGCAAGAAGAAGATATGACTGCGCTGGAGACATTGTTATGTTTTATTAGCGAACCGCTGCGAATTGACGAAAGCTATACGCGAATTGTATCTGACCTATCCAGCTGTGGGCCCGCATTCATTTCATTTTTTCTCGAACAATTTGTAGAAGCGGCAGTAGATGAAACGGGCATTGGACGAGATGAAGCTCTACAGGTGGCTAGTGCTATGCTGCTTGGAACCGGCTTGCTGCTCACACAAGGTGGACTGACACCTGCACAAGTGCAAGAAAGAGTCGCCGTGCCAGGAGGTATTACAGCGCAGGCACTCGCCTTGCTGCAGCGTGAAACAAGCGGCGTATTTAACCAGCTTATTCGGACAACACATTCCAAGTTTAATGAAGATTTAACGAAGGTTTCAACTGCCTTTATCGTCGAAGAGGTGAACGGACAATAGCTGTTCTTCAGCTAGAGCCCGCTCACCTCTTCGGTTTGCGTTAATTCGCGACTATATTGACAAGCTTACCTTTTACCGCAACAACTTTACGAATCGTCTTGCCGGCAATGAGCTCTTGTACCTTCTCGAGCTCCTTCGCCATGCTTTCCATCTCCGCAACATCCATGTCAGCCGCTATCGATACGCGGTCAACAATTTTACCATTCACTTGTACAACGATTTCTACTTCTTGATCGATTGTCCAAGCTTCTTCAAACGTTGGCCAAGCTGCATAGGAAATGGAATCATTACGTCCTAGCTTCTCCCAAAGCTCTTCCGCGATATGAGGAGCAATTGGCGAGATCATTTGTACGAAATCTTCCATCGCTTCACGTGGAAGCACATCCGTTTTGTAAGCTTCATTGACAAAAATCATCAGCTGACTAATAACTGTATTAAAGCGCAGGTTATCGTAATCTTCCGTAATTTTCTTTATTGAGCGATGCCATGTACGTTTGAAAGCCTCACTGGTCTCGCTATCGCCAATTTTGGCACTTAGGCTGCCATCCTCGCTAATAAACAAACGCCATACCCGGCTTAGGAAACGGTATGTTCCTTCTACACCATTTGTGTTCCAAGGTTTAGTCGCCTCAAGCGGACCCATAAACATTTCGTACATGCGAAGTGTGTCTGCACCGAACTCGTTTACGATATCATCTGGATTAATAACGTTGCCGCGTGACTTCGACATTTTCTCGTTATTGTTACCAAGAATCATCCCTTGATTGACTAGTTTATGGAATGGCTCCTTCGTATGAACAACACCGATATCATAAAGCACTTTATGCCAAAAGCGTGCATACAACAAATGCAGTACTGCATGCTCAGCACCACCGATGTACAGATCAACCGGCAGCCATTCCTTTTGCTTCTCTGGGGAACAAATTTCTTTGTCATTTTTCGGATCGATAAACCGCAAGTAATACCAGCAGCTTCCTGCCCATTGTGGCATCGTGTTCGTCTCGCGACGAGCTTTCATACCCGTCTCCGGATCAATCGTGTTCACCCATTCCGTTACATTTGCTAGAGGTGACTCTCCCGTGCCCGAAGGCGTGATCGCATCAACATCTGGAAGCAACAACGGAAGCTGATCAACTGGTACAGGCTTCATAGTGCCGTCTTCCAGGTGAAGAATCGGAATCGGTTCACCCCAATAGCGTTGACGGCTGAACAGCCAGTCACGAAGACGGTAAGTAATCTTGCCTTTACCTTTACCCGAAGCATCTAAATGCTCGATCATCGCAGCAATGGCATCAACATTTGTTAATCCATTCAAAAATTCAGAATTCACATGAGGTCCGTCACCAGCATAAGCTTCTTTTGAAATATCGCCGCCTTGAACAACCTCAACAATCGGAAGGTCGAACTGCTTTGCAAATTCCCAGTCGCGAACATCGTGGCCCGGCACTGCCATAATGGCACCCGTACCGTATCCAGCTAATACATAGTCAGCAATCCAGATAGGTGTTTTCACGCCGTTCACAGGATTAATAGCATACGCACCAGTAAATACACCTGATTTATCTTTTGCTAGATCTGTACGCTCCAAATCACTTTTCCGTGAAGCTGCAGTCTGGTATGCTTCTACAGCCGCTTTCTGATCGCCCGTTACGATTTTGGCAACTAGCTCATGCTCAGGGGCTAACACGCAATATGTCGCGCCGAACAATGTGTCAGGACGAGTTGTAAATACAACCAATGCACCTTCATGACCATCAATCTCGAACGTTACTTCTGCGCCCTTTGACTTCCCGATCCAGTTGCGCTGCATGTCTTTAATGCTCTCTGACCAATCCAGCTCTTCCAAATCATCTAGCAAGCGATCTGCATACTCAGTAATTCTTAGAATCCACTGGCGCATCGGCTTACGAACTACCGGATGATTGCCTCGCTCACTAAGACCGTTAATAACCTCTTCATTCGCTAGCACCGTGCCAAGCGCCTCACACCAGTTCACTGATACTTCAGCTACGTAAGCAAGTCCTCGATTATACAGTTGGATAAAAATCCATTGTGTCCATTTGTAGTATTCAGGGTCTGTTGTGCTGATTTCGCGGTCCCAGTCATAAGAGAAACCAAGCGACTTAATTTGTCTGCGGAAATTATCGATATTTTTGAATGTAATATCTCGCGGATGCTGACCTGTATCTAACGCATGCTGCTCCGCAGGTAAGCCGAACGCATCCCATCCCATTGGATGAAGAACGTTGTAACCTTGCATTCTTTTATAGCGAGATACGATATCTGTTGCTGTGTAACCTTCTGGATGACCTACATGCAGTCCCGCTCCTGATGGGTAAGGAAACATATCTAACGCATAAAATTTCGGTTTGCTTGCATCCTCTGTTGTTTGAAAAGTTTTGTTCTTATCCCAAAATTGCTGCCACTTCGGCTCGACAACAAGTGGATTATAGCCTTGAATTTGCTGTTCCTGACTCATTTGAATCCTCCTCAAAAGTTTTACGAAGTAAAACTTACTTCGTAAGCATTGACCTAAAGTTTTACGAAGTAAAACTTACCTCGTAAGCATTGACCTAATGTTGAAATATAAGCTGAGTATATAGTGAAACTCTACTTTCTTATATTTAAACAAATAAAGCCCCTCGTCCCTAGCGATTAACGCTAGGGACGAGAGGCAATTCTCCCGTGGTACCACCCTAGTTAGCAACAGGCATGCTTTGCCCATTACTCACTTGTCGCCTTTATCGCAGGCCAAACGGTACGTTTCATTATCGATGATTAGAATCGACAAGATTATCGCACAGCTCCAAGGCGAGATTCATTCCGCAGTAGGTCCGGCTTACACCAATATCACCGGCTCTCTAGGCCTTACTTACGAAACTACTGTTCCTCTTCAACGCTTATTTATGAATTAAACATGATTATTCACGATTATAAAGTTCCTACCTCGCCATGTCAAGAGACAGGGTCCGGGCTTACCAACTTGATCACCTTGTCTTGCCGGTGACCCAGCGTAACAATTCTAACAATAAATAGAAGTAAAAGACTGTGTAGGATAAGTCCGGTAATCCCGCCCCAGAAACCAAAAATAACAACAAGAAACCATAATGCTATAGGAGGCAGTTGAGTTATAAATAAAAGTATCAAAATGAAAATCAACAGCCCATCATTGACTTTCTCTTTCATTTTTGTTCGAGTAAGGATCGTCATAAGAAGCGTAAGCCCAAGTCCAAGCGATATCTTCCCCCAATATTGAACGACTTCTTGTTCAGACCCCGCTTCAGAGCCGAGAAATTGAAAGCCCATCATAAGTCCATACAAATATGCGATGCCAACCAAAATAGACGAGATGCTCACAAACAAGATCAACCATTTTTTTCTTTTCATAGGAAAATACCTCCAAACTTAACCGATGTACCTATTCATACGAATAATTACCATTATTTGTTGCAATCTTGAATTGTTTTATTTGCACCTGCGCCATAGCCAACGACCGCATACATAATCGTTAAGACAATAAGCATAACTAGGGATACCGTCCACTCTTTCGTTAAATCATGGAATAAACCAAATAAAAACGGCCCAGCAGCAGCTAATAAGTAACCCATCGATTGTGCCATCCCCGATAGCTCGGCAGATTGTGCTGTGCTGCTTGTCCGAAGAACAAAAAACATAACCGCCAAGCTAAATCCTGACCCGCCCGCAATACCAAGCAATATCATCCATAACGGTATAAGAGCTACACTTCCTCCACTTAGCAACCCTAAATATGCAATGATAAGAAGTAAAGCAGTCATAAGAGTTAAACCGCGTTGACTCGCTTTCCGACCAGCAAGCACAGGAATAATAAACGTAGCCGGCAAACTTACGAACTGCAGCAAGGAAAGCATCCATCCAGCATCGACAGGACTCATTCCACGATTATGTAAAATTTCCGGAATCCATGAAATGTTTACATAGAAGAAAAAAGATTGAATTCCCATAAATAACGACACATACCAAGCCAAACCTGAAGTCCATAGATTAGTCTTGTTTTTATTGCTCTTCGTGCTAAGTAACTGATCACGACCAACCCTGCGTACTTGCGGAAGCCAAGCCACAGTAGCAATAAGTGCTAGTATCGACCAGCTAGCAAGCATCCCCTGCCAACCAATACCAGGCTGCTTTGTAATCGGAATGCTAAGTCCAGAAGCAATGGCTGCTCCTAAATTCATAACCACGGAATATAAGCCGGTCATGAGACCGACTCTCGTTGGAAAATCGCGTTTGATCAAGCTCGGCAGCAGCACATTAGCTATTGCGATTGCCATTCCAAGCAAAATCGTACCTGCGAGCAAAGCTGCAATGGATGACAATGAACGCATTAAAATAGCTCCCGTAAGTACAATCATAGCTATAAACAACGTGTTCTCTGCACTAATACGCTGTGCTATCCGTGGTGCTAAAGGAGATATAACCGCAAATGCAAGAAGCGGAAGTGTAGTAAGCAAGCCGGCTAGTGTACTTGAAATGCCCAATGTTTGCTGTATATCAGATATGATAGGCCCAATAGCCGTAAGAGATGCTCTAAGATTAGCCGCTATTAGCAAAATCCCAATAATTAATAACCACGAGCTTGTTATAGCGACTGGTGATGAGGTTGTGGGTGTCACTTTTGTTAAATCTGCTTTGTACTTCTTCACAAAAAAAATCCTACTTTCTCTCGCTGTAGTAAATCCTGAGGTGATGAGTGTTAAATTCAATCCGCTTGGACTCTGTACCAATAATCGTATCGCTGCGAATAGCCTATTTTATCGTACAAGCGGTTCGCAGGAGCGTTATCCTTCACTACCAATAAGTATCCCTCGGTTGCTCCTTGTTTCTTGCCCCAATCTAAAATATTTAACACAAGCTGTTCCCCATAGCCGCAGCCCCGCTTACTTGGATCAGTCACGATATCGTATAAACCGATCCAACCCTGCTCAATCACAGCGAGTCCGCAAGCGACAGGTATACCATTTTCGTGCAGCACTGCAAAGCATTTGACTAACGGAGAGCGCTCCATCATTTTGCGAGTAATGATTCTCTGCTGCTCATTTAATTCACTAAAAGCAGTAACTGCATCAAGCCATGATTCGGATACTTGCTCTTCGATCCAAATGTCCGAATGGGCAGGCTCAATTACATCTTCTAAATGGATGGTTTTCACAAGCGTATGATCGATTTTTTCATAAGCTCGATCATTTAGCTTTTCATCTAGATTAAATGGATGTGCAAATGGCGTTATTTTAAAAACAGTGCGTAATTGTTGATTAGTATATAGCTGCTCACATTCACTGATTTTCGAATCCAGCTCTAATTGGTGGCCATAAATCGGATTAATTGAATTCGACCGCTTTGTATAGCCTTCTGAAAAACGCAGCAGCCACCCGTCATACGTCATAGTCTGCAAAGCAGGCCAGCCATTCAGACTCATTTCCTCTATTCGAAAATGAAGCCGTTTTTTTATTTGATTGATATGATGCTGATCATGCCAAATAAAGTCTTGTACATATTGAGCTGCCTGAAAGGGTTGTCCATCCGCATCCATATGGAGGACTTCGAATTGCTCATCTGTCAGTTCAGTAAGTTTTTTCAATATTTCCATACGAATTTGAACAGCTTTTTGAACAAGCTCTGGTACTGAAACACTTTTACCGTAAATTTTGGCATCCTCATTAAACGTATCATAATTCAAATGCTTTAGCGTCAATGGCAAACTTGATCCTAATATAGATACGGCATTTTCATAAAAATAGTGATCCCACTGCAAAATATGCGCTGTTACTTCGCGAACAGACCATTTTCCCGGTGCAATACTTTGATTCCATATCTGCTCGTTGAACCTTCCAAGATCAGTTATAAAAGCTATCCACTCACCAAAATCTCTCAATAGCTCAGTTCGGCTAACGACCATTCCCCTATCCCCTTTATTATTAAATAAGATAGTAATACGATTCGATTGATTAAATCAAACAAAAAGCCGCTCTAAGAGCAATCAGCTCGAAGGCGGACTTCCTTAATTTATACCAAATCTTTCAAGATGGTCCAGATAGTTTGCTCGAAGTAATATCTCACGCTGCTTAGGTCCAAATAAATCGAAATGAGGATACTGTGATCTTTTATGAATATACCGAGGATTTAAGTCGTTATCTAGACACCAGCGAGACAGCTTTTCCAAATCGGCACAGCCGACTTTCGTCACTGTTCTCATTTCAGGAAACCGAGGATCAATCCAAAAGTGTGTCAAAAAAGCGATTTCGCGGCTTGCGACTCTAGCCTTCCATAGCTCCATTTCTTTTCTTTTTATGCCAAATGCCATTGCATCGACACTCCTTAAAGTTTTGCGAAGCAAAACTAGCCTCGTAAGCATAAACTTGGTTTTGCAAAGCAAAACTAACTCCGTAAGCATATACTCCCACGCTTATGAAATGATCTGTTTTACTCGTCCTACCTGACCATCGGTTAGTCGTACCTTAATGCCGTGAGGATGTTTTGGTGAATTCGTCAAAATATCTTTCACGATACCCTGTGTCAGCTTTCCCGTACGCTGATCTTGCTTTAAAACAATCTGCACTGCAAGCCCTGCTCTAATTGCCGAACGTTCTGTTCCGTTCATATATTATCATTCCTTTTCTGGCTGATGTCAGTTTTAGCATATCATATATAAGGTTATGATGCACAATAAGGGGACAACTGTTATACTTAACATCAAACGATGTAAACGAAATGAGGAAATGTACTAATGTCTACCGCATTCAGCGCTCTGGGTATATCACCCAAGTTAAGCGAATTGCTTCATCAAGATGGTATTACTCAACCAACTCCGGTTCAAAAGCAAGCCATTCCTCTGCTTATGAACGGGCAGGATGTCATTGCGCAAGCTCAAACAGGAACTGGTAAAACCATTGCATTTGTGTTGCCAATATTGCAACGTATCAATGTAGAAAAAGAACAGGTTCAAGCTCTGATTTTAACACCAACAAGGGAGCTTGCCATTCAAATAACGAGCGAGCTTAAAAAACTAGCTCCGTCCGTTGGGGCTGATGTACTTGCTGCTTACGGCGGTCAAGATGTCGAAGCACAAAATCGTAAGCTGAAGCGTTCCCCGCATATCGTAGTTGCTACACCGGGACGTCTTCTGGATCATATGAGACGTGAAACGATTAGCCTTGGAAAGCTTCAAATGCTAGTTCTTGATGAAGCCGATCAAATGCTTCATATGGGCTTCCTGCCTGATGTTGAGAGCGTTATTACACAAACGCCAAAAGCACGTCAAACGATGCTCTTCTCTGCAACGATGCCGGATGCAATTCGTAAGTTAGCGGCTGACTACATGAAATCGCCTGTTGATATTCGTGTACGCAGTACAAACGTAACGCTTGATAGCATCGAACAGGTTGTTATTGAAACAACTGACCGTTGCAAGCAGCAAGCGCTTGTACACTTATTGACGCGTCATCAGCCTTATTTGGCAGTTGTTTTTTGCCGGACAAAAGTTCGTGCCAAAAAACTAAATGAAGCGTTGCAAGAGCTTGGTATTGAGTCCGATGAATTACATGGCGATTTAACACAAGCAAAGCGTGAGCAAGTAATGAAACGCTTTAGAGATGCTCGTCTACAAGTTCTAGTCGCGACGGATGTTGCCGCGCGCGGTCTAGATGTCGAAGGCGTAACGCATGTTTATAACTATGATGTGCCTCAAGACGGCGAGCTATATATTCACCGCATCGGCAGAACTGGTCGTGCTGGTCACGAGGGTATGGCAGTCACTCTTGCAACACCATATGATAAAAACACAGTAATCCTTATTGAAGAAAGCATTAATGCAAGATTGCTCCGCCGTTCAATTGATAGTAATGGTGTAGAGTCAGCAGGTAGTGTTCAATTGGGGACCTATAAAGCAAAAGCTCGCACATCAGGCAGCAGTGATCGTCCTCGCAGCGGAAGTGGCGGACAGCGTTCAGACGCGCGTCGCGGCGGTGGAGGCCGTTCAGGTCAACAGGACCGCAATTCCAAACCTGGTGGTCGCAGAGGCCAACGTGAAGACGTTCGCCCTGCATTCGGCAAACGAAATGAAAGAAATGCCGATACTATCAGCCAAGCAACCGAGAACGCAGGAGAGAACACTGGCTGGGGTGCAAGTCGTGGCGGCGAACGCTCCGAGAACCGCAGCAGCGCTGGTCGCGGCGGCGAACGCTCTGGAAACCGCAGCAGCGCTGCTCGTGGCGGCGAGCGTTCCGAGAGCCGCAGCAGCGCTGCTCGTGGCGGCGAGCGTTCCGAGAACCGCAGCAGCGCTGGTCGTAGCGGCGAGCGTTCCGAGAGCCGCAGCAGCGCTGGTCGTGGCGGCGAGCGTTCCGAGAACCGCAGCAGCGCTGGTCGTGGCGGCGAGCGTTCCGAGAACCGCAGCAGCGCTGGTCGTGGCGGCGAGCGTTCCGAGAACCGCAGCAGCGCTGGTCGTGGCGGTGAGCGTTCCGAGAACCGCAGCAGCGCTGGTCGTGGCGGCTTCCGCTCTGAGAACCGCAGCAGCGCAGGTCGTTCAGGTGCCTCTGTTGATAGTCCTTGGACTGCAGCAAAAGGGAAAGCTAACGTTACACCTGGTAGTGAACGCAGCAGTTCACGCGGTGCTAGTCGCGGCGGTAGTTCACGTGGCGGATTCCAAACTGGCGGACGCGGAAGCAGTGGCGGTGGGAACTCTTTTGGCAAGCCCCGCGGTCCTCGCGGTCGTAAGTAATCAAGAATTAATTTGGACACATCCACCCAAACAGGTAAAGAAAAATGGAGTATCAGCTGGAAACAGTTTTGATACTCCATTTTTTGCGTTTCTTATGTCATAGACAATACTATTTTCCCAACACTCGCATTAGACTCCATATACTCGTGTGCCTTGTCCACTTCTCTCCAATCATAAACGGAATCAATTACTGGAATCATTCTTCCATCTATAAACCGAGGCATAGCAAACTCTGTAAAGTCAGCAGTTAACTTCATTTTATCCGCTTGGCTTCTTGACCGCAGCGCTGTACCAATAATTTGCAGCTTACGAGATAAAATTTCATTAAGATTAAGCTCGCGAACCTTCCCTCCACCCATCGTTCCAATAATTATTAAACGGCCTTCCGTAGCCAGCGATTTTATATTATTAGCAAAATAAGGCTCACCGACAAAATCCAATATGACATTAACACCTTTACTCTCTGTATATTCTTGGACCCAAGGTGCGAAGGAACCATCTCGGTAATTCCAACCTGCAGTTGCGCCTAATTCGAAACATCGCTGGAGCTTAGTAATAGAACCCGCTGTTACTATTGCTTCTGCTCCCCATTCTTTGACGATTTGAATCGCTGCCGTACCTACACCGCTCCCCCCTGCATGAACCAAAACTTTATCACCTTTACCCAGCTTACCAAGCCAAACTAAATTCATATACGCTGTTAAAAAAACTTCAGGAACCGCTGCCCCTTGCTCGAAACTAAAGTGATCAGGAAGCCGAATGGCCATCTCCGAGGGTATACTAACCCTCTCTGCATAACCACCCCCAGGAAGCAATCCGCAATTGCGATCCCCTTTTTTCCAGCCTTCAACATTATCACCTATTGAGATCACTTCTCCCGCCATTTCTAAACCTAAAATTTCAGAAGCTCCTTCCGGCGGCGGATAATGTCCTTTACTTTGGAGTAGATCTGCCCTATTTAATGAAGCAGCTTTCACTTGTACAAGCAAATCATTTTTACCAAGCTTCGGCTCAGGTGCTGTGCCCATATATAATTGTTCAGGCCCTCCAAAGCTTTTTAAAAGTATGGCTTTCATTATGAACACCTCATTAACCTTTTTAATATTGTTTGCTGATTGATTAACCGATAAGAGTGCCCAAATAGGCTGTAGCCGTGACATCAGCCTAGACGTTTTTCAGTAACAAACATACGATAACATATACCGATCAGTGGGACATCAACCACGAGGTCAACAGCCCAAAATCGGAAATATCCTTTAGGAGGAATTGGTATGTCCGGTGTACACGGTGGTTTTACTTCAATAGGTGTAATCCTGGTATTGTTCATTCTTCTGGTTATCATCACCAGATCAGTGCTGTACTAATCTTACAATTACAAGCTATCACAAACCTACTAAGAATACGAAGCTATCGATAAATGAAAGCGCGTAGTCATTCACATGAATGATTCGAATTAGCTAGTACCAACCAACTCATAAGCTAATAATAAACGTAGTTATAAAACCAGGCTGTTCCGTAAGTATAAATACTTACCTTGGCGCAGCCTCTTTTTCTTTAAGCTTGATTTTCGTGCTTATAGCTCGCTTTTTAGTTACTTTTTTGTCTGTAAGACCGATTATCATGCTTACAACTCATTATTCGGCAAGAAATTTACATAAAGTGACTCTGTAAGCATGATTATGGAGCTTAAGCCCTGTTTTCTGGTTAGTTTCTGGGCTGTAAGCTCGATTATTAAGCTTATGGGTAATTCCTCATTAGTAAATTACGAAACTCACACAATGCGCTCCCCTTGGGCTGAGTCCATATAATTGTTTAAATGATGAACTTCTTAATAAGAAAGCCACGAAATAAATACTTATCTAGAGGGCGTTGCTCAGACCATTCTAGAGGAGAGTATTTAATCATGGCTCGATATCAGGTAAGATTAGTTAGCTTGTAAACAAACAGCTCGATTTTCCATTATTTCTTTGAAGCAACACCTGTTTATTCATTAGCTCCAAGCATATTCGCGCAAGGCAATGGCTACACCATCTTCGCTATTTGAATGAGCCACTGCATTAGCAGCAAGCTTCACTTCATCAGGAGAATTGCCCATTGCAATTCCCATCCCAGCAAATTGCAGCATCGTAATATCATTAAAATAATTACCAATTGCCAATATGCGGCTTCGATCTATTCCACGGCTGTCAGCGAATTGCTGCAAAGCTCTACCTTTATTGGCCTCCGCATGATGGACATCAATGAAGTAATCTCCACTGCGGATCGATTGTAATAATGGCGTCCAATCGGCCCATTCCTGCTGAACCTCATCCATCTTCTCTTTACTTCCAAACACAGTAAATTTCACAAGTCCTTCTGGCAAACCCAATTTAAAATCCTGAATGACCGGATTAGCTTGATAATGGTTATACATCACCTCAGCCTCAGGCGTTATTCCTTCAGTCATCATTCCAAAAGCTGTATTCAAATCAAAATGGATATTGCGGTCTCGACAATACGTTATGAACGGTAATAAATGATCTGGTTCCATAGCAAATTGATGTAAAATGGTTCGATCGTCAGCATTAATTGTCACTGCTCCATTATGTGTAATCAAAATACCACCAAGCCCAAGCTCCTCTAGAACAGGAATTGTACTAAGCGGGCCTCTGCCCGTACATAACACAATTTGTGCGCCGCGAGCTGATGCTTCGCGAACCGTTTCCTTTATTCCTTCCGTCAATACATGATCATCCGTCAATAATGTTCCATCCACATCTAGCGCAATCAAATCATAATGTAAAGCCATACCTTCACTCCTATACCACTTTTTCTCTATATCTACCTCTACAATAATTTTATCCAAATTGGCCTATTCCACTTATTCACCTATTCGTTTATGCAAGCGAAGCAGCTCCACCTCATCCTCAGTCAGCTCTCGATACGAGCCTTCAGGAAGTGTATCATCCAGCTTAAGTGGGCCCATCGACACTCGTTTTAAGTAAATGACCTTTTTGCCAACCGCTTCAAACATTCTTTTCACTTGGTGAAACTTACCTTCCATAATCGTGAGTGAAATGGTGGAAAAGATATCCTCTTCCCTCTGCTCTTTACTCAAGATATGAAGTTCCGCAGGCATCGTTATATATCCATCGTCTAATGTAACTCCAGTTGCAAAAAGCAGCTTATCCTCTTCTCCAACATTGCCGTGAACTTCGGCTTCGTACGTTTTTGCAACATGCTTTCGAGGGGAAAGCAGCTCATGCGCAAGCTGACCGTCATTTGTAAGAAGCAGTAACCCAACAGTATCCTTATCGAGTCTGCCTACTGGAAATGGTTCCAGCAAACGATCTTCCGGCTCCAGCAAATCAATCACTGTTCGCTCGCGACTGTCTTCAGTTGCCGATATGACACCCGCTGGCTTGTTCAACATGAGATACAC
Organism: Paenibacillus sp. P4_A7; assembly: GCF_056402455.1. NCBI lineage: Bacteria > Bacillati > Bacillota > Bacilli > Caryophanales > Paenibacillaceae > Paenibacillus > Paenibacillus sp. P4_A7. The sequence continues at coordinate 34,897 of NZ_JBFUHJ010000003.1, forward strand.
AACATCCCGATATACGACAGGAGTACCTTCAAAAGCAACCTCTGCAAGCTCAGGATCGACAATTAATCCGCTATCCTTAATTACTCGGCCGTCAACAGAAACTTTTCCAAGCTTCACTGCTTTTTTGATTTCACTTCGTGTTCCTAGACCCATATGTGCTAACAGCTTGTCAATTCTTATTCGTTTCGCCATCTTACATCATTCTCCATCCTGCAGGTAACGCATTTTTGATCATGCCTCCAGCATATTTCCCCCAACCTATTGGAAACCCGTCCGTACATATAAGTACAAATCCTTTAGCCGGAGCATCTGCTTGTATCGATAATTCAGATTCCTCTATAAATAAAGTTTCTCCTTTTAAAAAACGCAGCGTCTGCGGATCGTCCGAATTCCAATTAACCGATCTGACTGCTTCATTCCGCTTTAGTCCCATCGCTAATGGGTGAGACGGTTCAAACCGATCACGCACAGCTTCTCCTAAATACCAGCCCGCTCTTACAACACGAAGTCCGTCTAGTGAAGGCAGTTGAGCGGGTTGAATATATACTCTAGAGCCGTATGCAACATATTTTCCCGGCCATGCTAATGCATCAACAACATACTCTTCAGCATATTGTCGCCATAATTGTACCGGATTTACCTCTTCCGCAATTGTCTTGCTGTTATCTTCTTTACCTTGTGTTTTATTCCGTTTTCCAGACTGCTTGTCCATGCCGATATTTTTCCAAGCATCGGCCGTCTGTCGCTTGCCTCCTCTTCGTTCATCACCTGGACGTTGACGCTTTAAACTTCCACCATTTGAATTCGTTGCACTCGAATTATCTGGTCTTGATTTTATATTCATACTCTTATTTGACCTATCTTCCTTACGCACGGAAGGGTTAGTCTCTTTATTAGCAAAACCTGCTTCTTCAAGCTCCTGATTACGTTCACCATCACGCCTTAGCACAGCTGCATAATGGCCCTCTCCTTCAATTCGATGCGGCCATAGCCTAACAGTTCCGTCTAGGCTCTTTAGTTGCTCACCAGTCAGTTGTCCATTATCATCAGCCAAATCAGATCGGCCAGCCGTCCAACCATAGAGGTGCGGCACAGCTTCTATGTGAAACTCCAAATTCTCTGCTAAGAAGGCAGCAATTTGAATTTCATTTTCTTCCGGAGAAAAAGTACAGGTTGAGTAAACTATTTTCCCACCAGGCGCAAGCATGGATGCCGCATGCCGCAAAATATCCTTCTGCATGACAGAGCATCGCTCGATTGAATGCTTCTCCCATTCCGCGATCATCGATTCATCCTTACGGAACATTCCCTCTCCAGAGCAAGGTGCGTCAACAAGAATGCGATCAAACCATTCCTTAAATACAGGAGCAAGCTTTGCCGGCTCCTCATTTAATACAATCGCGTTACGAATACCGGCGAGTTCTACATTTTTCACTAATGCTTTCGTTCGTTCCTTCGCGTTATCATTCGTTACAAGTACACCGATTCCTTGCAGCTTCCCAGCAATTTGAGTCGATTTACCGCCAGGAGCTGCGCACAGATCAAGTACGCGTTGACCTGGTCTTACGTCTAACAGCTCTACAGGCGCCATTGCACTAGGCTCCTGAATATAATAGATGCCTGCATGATAATGCGGATGCTTTCCTGGTCGCTCACCCTCTTTATAATACAAGCCGTCCTCGGTCCAAGGGATTGGTCTGACATCATCACCCATCGGTGATAGATCTCTCCACTGCTCCACACTAAGCTTTAATCGATTTATCCGAAGGCCATATACGCGCGGTGCATCATAGGACGCCATAAAATTGTCAAACTCATTACCTAACAGCTTCTCCATCTTGTCTGTGAAATTACGCGGCAAATTGCCGCTCATCCTGATTTCCTCCTGCCAATTATCTTCTATCTGTCACACTTACATTTGTATAGTACTTTGTTATATAATAAAATACAGTAAGGACTTGCTGCAATAATAATGTCTTATAAATTTGATTCGGAGGTAGGCACGCAAATGAAAAAGAAAAATAAGTTCAAGATGATTTATGTGTACATCGGAATTATTGTCATTTTATTCGGAGCTATATTTGTATTGAATAAAAATGAACCTGTTAACGCCTTGTATGACAAGCCAGTCTCTGAAATGAATCCAGAAACACGCAAGCTGCTTGACGATCCTAATTACCAGAATATCATATTACCGGCTGAATTGGACAAGAAGGTCGCCGATAAAGAAGACTTCTTCGTCTACTTTTTCGCATCCGACTGCTCTCATTGCAAAAATACAACGCCTCAACTTATGCCGCTTGTGGATGAGCTAGGCATCGATTTTCCGCAATTCAACTTACGAGAATTCCCAGAATACTTCAACAAGTATAATGTAGAATTCACGCCAACACTGGCTTACTTCAAGGATGGCGTTCAAGTTGAGACATTGGAAGGCGGCCTTGCAGCAGAAGGTACCACACAAGGGTATACGCTGGATGATTTCAGAGCATTCTTCAACAAATATTCAGGAGCTGAGGCAAAATGATGAAGCGTCAGCGCCAAACTACAGAGATCGAAGGGCAAGCTGCCGCTGAAGTTCGCAGCTCACGAATTCGCGGAATCATGTATGCTATGCTGCTTGCATTCGCGTTCATAACACTGCTAACAGCTTGCGGCATGTCTGACGGTGATAAGGACGGCGCTGAGCATATGCACGGCTCTGAAACCTGGCAGAAAACAGCTTCTTACGATGAGCTTCCAGGATTTCTTTCCGATTATACACCTTATACTAGCGAGCTGTACGCCGCTGTTCATGATCATGCCGATATTATGAGCGGCATTAATTGTTATTGCGGCTGTATGGACGGTTTAGCTGTCGAAACTCCGCATGATTCTCTGCTGCGATGTTATATTGCAGAGCATCCTGCCGATGAAGGCAGCGTAACTTGGACCAATCATAGTACGAGCTGCGGTATTTGCAAGAAGGAAATGGAGCAGGTTGTCGCTTTAAGCAAACAAGGCAAGACAGCTGATGAAATACGCGTCGCCATCGACGCCGCTTTTAAGCCTAAGAAAATCAGCAGTTAGTCTTGCCTGAATAATCAGTTCTCACCCTTTTAACCTCAACAAATTAATAAAAAAACCTCCAGACGCATAAGGCTGGAGGTTTTTTCGCCTATATAATCCTACTAATCGTTAACCGCTAAAGGAATCAAAATGCTGGTTTATATATTTTGACTTCCTTTTTTCGCCTTGTTAATAGCCGCTTGTATATCGAGTGACAGCTGACTTAGCCCGTGTATGTCTTCTTTCTCGAACAGCTCATTAAATTTCATTTGGAACTGTGCCGCTTCACGCACACGATTATAAAAGTATAAATCTTGAATACAGCTAAGCACTTTTGACACGACGTTGGATTGCTCTTCAAACTCCGTCTGTGCATCCAAAATTTCTTTGCGAATGCTTGTCATTTCCGTGTCGAGCTGCGACGCCGCTTCGGCCGCTTTTTTCAATCGATCGCGTACATCCTCTGGCAAGCTCTCTTTAAATTTATAATTTAAGGAATGCTCAATCGTCGCCCAAAAATTCATCGCTAGTGTACGAATTTGGATTTCCGCCAATACTTTTTTATAGCCTAATGCCGTTTGAACCGGGTATTCCACGATCATATGGAAGCTGCGGTATCCGCTATCTTTAAAATTTGTAATATAGTCCTTCTCATATACAAGCACTAAATCTCTACGGGTACGTATCAAACCAGCCACGCGATGTATATCATCGACAAATTGGCACATAATTCGAATGCCTGCAATATCCTCAATTCCGACATCCAACCGATCTGGAGCAACATTAAGGCGCTTTGCCTTCTCCAGAATGCTAGAAATACGCTTTACCCGGCCGGTGACAAACTCTATCGGTGCATAAGATTCTCTTGTTTTCAGTTCAACCCGCATTGTTTTAAACTTCACTTTCAGTTCTTCAACGGCTTGCTCATAAGGCTGTAAAAAAAGATTCCAGTCTCTACCGTCCATCCGGCCGCCTCCTGTTCTAATGATGCTCTGCCCCTACTGCCTCCGCAATATTTCGGTAGCCATCTTTACGCAAACATTCCTTCAATCCGCTCGCCAATTCGCGGAACACTCCTGGTCCTTTATAAATAAGCGCTGTATAAATTTCAACCAAAGAAGCTCCTGCGCGAATTTTATCGTATGCATCCTGTGCTGTGAAAATGCCGCCAGATCCAATGATCGGCAGCTTCCCGCCTGTCTGCCGATAAACTGCACGAATAACATCCGTAGAACGGTCTCGCATTGGCTTGCCACTTAATCCGCCCGCTTCGCTTGCGTTTGCATGCTGAAGACCCTTTCGTGATAACGTAGTATTCGTTGCAATAATACCCGATACTCCGCTATCCATTATAGTTGCAACTGTGAGCTCGAGCTGCTCGTCCGTCATATCAGGTGCTATCTTAACGAGTACAGGCTTCGTTTCAGCTCCTAACTTCGCCGCTTGAATGCTCATTTCCTTTTTTACCGCACGAAGTAATGTCCGCAATTCTTCCCCATGCTGCAGATCACGCAAATCGGGTGTATTCGGAGAGCTTATATTCACAACAAAAAAATCTCCATATGTATATAATTCTCGAATACAGGCTTGATAATCCTCGTGAGCCTTTTCGTTCGGCGTTATTTTGTTTTTGCCAATATTAACAGCAATCGGAATACGGCTTATTTTGCGCTTAGCAAGCTTCTCTGCCATCGCTTGCGCACCTTCATTATTGAAGCCCATTCGATTGATAAGGGCTTCATCCGATGGAAGGCGGAATAATCTTGGTAGTTCATTTCCAGCCTGTCCTTTTGGAGTAACTGTGCCAACCTCGGCAAATCCCAGACCTATACTTGAAAACCCGTCTACTGCATTTGCATTTTTATCAAGACCTGCGGCTAAACCAACAGGGTGAGGGAACTGCAGTCCAAATAGCTCTGTCGCAAGCTCAGGCGACTTCTTTACGCCGTACATAGCGTTCATTATTCCGTTCATACCGGGTACCCGTCCGCCGATGGTTAAACCGTCAATAACTAGGTGATGTGCCTTCTCAGGGTCTAACTTGAAAAATATAGGCTTTAAAAATGATGTATAGAGCACTTAGTCACTCCGTTCTAAGATATATGTTCTATCTGACATTTTAACTTTTTTGAAACAAAAAGAAAAGAGCTTGCAGCTCATATGCAAGCATCCGTTATATTGCAGCTTATGTAGAAAACGATTACAATGAAACTAGCATATACATAACTTTAAAAATAGAGAGGTTGATTCGCAATGAGTTCACCAAAAAGAAAACCCGCAACAATGAAAGTAAAGCCAAAAGAAGAGGTCAATAAAAAAGCCTTGATCTGGATTGGTGTTGTAGTTGCAGTTATTGTTATTACAGTTGCAGTTCTCTTGATTGTCGGTTCGTAGTTAGATCATTATAACCATTTATATACTTTTGCGGGATTAGTTTCGTTATGTCTCGGCTCTAGCTGGAAACGTTCAGCTGGAGCAGGAGAATCTAACGGGAGCGTCCCGTTTTTTATTTTTACTATCGTTCCGAGCGGAATCATATCGTATAACTCCTCTACATCTTCCTTTTTCATTCGAATGCAGCCTAACGATTCGTTTTTACCCATACTATCAGGCTCATCCGTTCCATGAATTGCGTATAGAGTGTTAGACAAGGTCATCCCTCTGCTTCCAAAAATCCCGTTGTCGCTCCCATTCGGATTTCTGACCTTTTCACTTATATAGAAGTTGCCTTCTGGGGTTTCTTCTCCCCCCAATCCCACCTTATAGCTGCGCACTATGATATTGCCTTGTATGACCGCTAGCTTATGCGTCGCTTTGTCCACAATAACCTCAAGTGGTTTACTCCATTGCTGCTCTAATAATCCATTAGTCCCTATTAGCTGACTCTTTGACTGCTTTTCCTGATGAGCTTTATCATTCGTCTGTTCAGACTTTCCCTCAACCTCTTTGGACTGGACAGTCTTCAGCTTGGTCAGCATTTTATCGAACATCGTCCTCATCCCCTGTTTCTCCCCCGACAACACATTATCCGGATAAGGACGTATAAGATCATCAAGCTTCTGAGGCCACTTTCCATACTTCCTCTCATAGTGCTGCAGCGCGCTGGAAAGCGTCCAATGCAGCTCCTGCTGCTTGCTCCACTCAAGGAACTGCTCACCTATCCTCTCCCTATCTGAAGGCTCACAGTCGCAAATACCCCGATCGTACATCGTAACTAGCTGCTCACTGCTCGTATCCTGCTTCTGTACAGCCATAATAAATTTATTTTTGCCTGTCCATTTACGCCAGCCTGCTTCTTCCTCCATACGAACTGCTAAAGTAACCAACGGAGCTTCCCTCCCCGCGCTCATTAGAGTATCCCATACCCTTCCGATTGGACGAAGCTCCTTCTGAGGTACGAATACGACACCAAATGGAGAAGCATCATCTATTATTTCTGGAATTGACTGCTGCGTCTCTTTATTGTATAAGGCTCCATTCGCAGGTATAAAAAAAGCAATAAACAATAAAAGTAAAGCTAAAGCTCTTGTTCTTCCCGCTAATTTCTTTTTCTTTTGATCTTTATCCCAAGCCTTCAGCATTTGCAACTGATACTCCGCAATCGGGTGACTTTCTTGTTCGAAGGCATCATAGACGTCCCCTGCTTGAATAAAGCAATAATTCGCCTTGCCTTCTTTTCCCGCGAGCAAGTACTGCTTCCCAAGCAAATACCAGCCCATTTGATTATCGGGATGCTGCTTCACGAATTGCTTCAAATAAAATATATCCTCTGGCGAGTCCATCCTTATCCCCCCTGCGACAGCTATATTTCTTTTATCGGCAGAAGACGCGTTTCATTTTATCGAACGTTTCTTAGTGGATGAACAAGCAAAAAAAGTCCTCCTCCATCGCGTGTGCGAAAAGAGAAGGACCTATACTCAATAACGTAAATTAAAAGTTAAATGGCTCGTCTGCAATTTTAATGGAGTCTGTCGGGCAACCGTCAGCCGCATCCTGCAAATCATCATACAAATCTTCTGGAATTTCTGTATTCCCTTTATTGCCATCAGCCTTGTATATAACCTCAGCAATGCCCTCATCATCATAATCATAAATGTCAGGAGCAGTAGCTCCGCAAGCTCCACAAGCGATGCACGTATCTTTTTCTACCCAAGTAAACTTACCCATGGAAATTCCCTCCTAAAATAAATGTATCGAATAATACATTCTCTGATCATTCTACATAATAAACATTCACTCATCAATATATAACATACTATCATCCTTTTGCAAGGATGTCCCGCGAATTCGTTTATTCCTAATTAAGGTAGATGGATCATCACCAAGCATTCCCGCTGTCAAAACAGCATCTTCCCCAAACTTATCCCGCAATAGATCCATTGCTTTCGTTAACGCTTCTTTACGAGGCTGCTGCTCATAGCTGAATAAGTCCAATTGCAGGCCGGTTTCATCTAATAACGATAAATTTTGCAAAGTTACACCAAGCAAACGAATGGATTCCCCAGACTTCCAATGTTTGTCATAAAGCCTGCATGCTTCTCTATAAATATCATCCGTTGACTGCGTTGGCGCATCCATCGTATGTGACCGCGCAATGGTCGTCATATCCGGTTTACGAATTGTAATTTGCACCGTCGTAGTAACAAGCTTCTGCCGTCTCAGCCTTCGACCAGTCTGATCTGATAAATTGAGCAGTACGCGATGGACGTCCTCTTGTTTTGTAATATCACTTGGAAGCGTTGTAGTATGACCAATTGACTTATTGCGCTCTCTATTCGGATTAACAATCGAGTGATCAATACCGTATGCTGCCGATTTCATCCAAGAACCGACAACACCAAATTGCTTGATGAGCACCGATTCATCAGTCTCTGCTAATTGTCCAATCGTGTGAATGTTAAGCTTCTGGAGCTTAACAGCCGTTTTCTGGCCGATACCAAACAACGTATCACAAGGCTTATCCCATAAAACCTTTTTCACATCACGAATTCGCAATACTGTCAGACCGTTTGGCTTCTTCATGTCAGACGCCATCTTAGCAAGCAGTTTATTAGGCGCTAAGCCTATGGAACAGGGCAGTGACCACTCCGACTGAATACGCTGCTGCAGCATCGCGGCGATTTCCAGCGGCGATCCAAACATTTTGGATCCTGTAATATCCATATAACATTCATCAATCGAAACTGCCTCCACCAGTGGGGTGAACTGCCTTGCAATTGCCATGAATCCTTGCGAATATTTACGGTACAAATCAAAGTCTGGCTTGATCAAAATAAGGTCTGGGCATATTTTCAAAGCTTGATGAACAGTCATACCCGTCTTTATGCCTAGCCTTCTAGCTGTATAAGAGCTGGTGACCAAAATCCCTTTGCGTTGCTCAACACTTCCCGATACAGCAGTTGGCCTATCCTTATATTTCTCTGGCTGCTCCGCTTCATGCACGGAGCAGTAAAAAGCATTCATATCTAAATGAATGATGACACGGCCTTTGGCTGGGTAATGCTCATTCACATTTATCATAACAGCAACTAACACCGCCTATTCACTTCAAGCGTAAACAGCTATCGCCGTCCTTGCGGCAAAAGCGTTAACTATAAAAAAACTATATAAGATCAACCACCCCCAGCATACAATTCCAATTGGCTTAAGTCAACGAAGTCARGGCGTAATGAAGAGTAAAGAAACCTATACTTTCCTTCACTGTAAAAACTCGTATCCGAGCAAAATATAATTAGATTTATTACTTTCATTCTTTTAAATTTTCCTTTACGACAACAAAAAATGTAGTTCCCCTCTCTACTTTCGCTTCATTAAGTGTTATAATATTAAATTATGATTTGTATAGGTAATCAGTGAAGGAGGCGTCCCGATAATGACAACAAACATTTCAATATTTGATACGACGCTGCGTGACGGTACTCAAGGTGAAGGAATTAGCCTATCAGCGGATGACAAACTAAAAATTGCCCAGAAGCTTGATTTGCTTGGGGTTCACTATATTGAAGGCGGCAATCCGGGAAGCAACAGTAAAGATATTGAGTTTTTCCAGAGAGTCAAGACATTGAACCTGAATGCCAAGATAACCGCCTTCGGCAGCACACGACGTAAGAACAGTCTTGCGGAGCATGATGCAAGCCTTGTTCGTATCGCTGAATCTGGCGTTCCGGCGGCTACACTAGTCGGGAAGTCATGGGATTTCCATGTACATACTGCCCTGCAAACAACGCTTGAAGAGAACTTGGCAATGATTTACGATTCCGTTGCTTTCTTAAGGCACAACGGCATGGAAGCTTTGTTCGATGCGGAGCATTTTTTCGACGGCTACAAGAACAACCCGGAATATGCGTTATCCGTTCTAAAGAAAGCTCAGGATGCAGGTGCAAACTGGCTTGTGCTTTGCGACACAAACGGCGGCACTATGCCAGGCGAAATAAGTGAGATTGTAGCTCGTATCTCGCAGGAGTTAACAACGCCAATCGGCATTCACACACACAATGACTGCGAGCTCGCTGTTGCGAATACTTTAGCGGCGGTACAAGCTGGGGTCCGTCAAGTACAAGGAACGATTAACGGGTATGGCGAACGCTGCGGCAACGCTAATCTTTGCTCCATCATTCCAAATCTCCAAATCAAAATGAACTATAACTGCTTGCCTGATGATAAACTTCGTTCCCTTACAGGAACAGCACGTTTTGTAAGCGAAATCGCAAATGTACATATGCCTGTCGGCCAAGCTTTTGTCGGCAACGCTGCTTTCGCGCACAAAGGCGGTATTCACGTATCCGCAATCATGAAGGATTCAAAAACATACGAGCATATCCAACCTGAGCTTGTCGGCAATAAACAGCGGATTCTCGTGTCAGAGCTGGCTGGACAAAGCAATATTATTTCCAAAGCGCAGGAGCTCGGTCTTGACATTAACGCCAATAACGAGAAAACGAAGCTTATCATGGATCGAATTAAAGAGCTCGAGCATCAAGGCTATCAATTCGAAGGTGCTGACGCATCTTTGGAATTGCTGCTTCGGGAAGCATTTGGTGAAACGAAGGAGATTTTCAAGGTCGATTCCTTTAAAATGCTCGTCGAAAAAACAAATGGACAAATGGTTTCAGAAGCTATCGTTAAGATTACCGTCGGCGGTCAACAAGTGTACACCGTCGCTGAAGGTAATGGGCCCGTTAATGCACTTGATAACGCGCTGCGCAAAGCACTCGTACAATTTTACCCTAAGATTGAAGGCATACATTTATCCGATTATAAGGTTCGAGTTATTGACGAGAAAGACGCTACAGCTGCCAAAGTACGCGTACTCATTGAATCAACCGGACTAGACAACACATGGAGTACAGTCGGTGTCTCCAGCAATGTCATTGAAGCAAGCTGGGAAGCGCTCGTTGACAGCATTCGGTACGCACTACTTAATATGGTTAAGGTGGACAGCGGTCTTACTGATACACAGGATCGAATCGGTCTTATCAATCACTAAATTGAAAAAGGGTTGCGTTGCCTCATTTTGAATGGCAACGCAACCCTTTTCTTTCATTCCTGCTACATCCACTTCTTAATTAATCGTTCCCATTCCTCATAAGGAATGACACCGTTAATACGTTCACGTATTACACCTTCACCATCAATCAAAAAAGTAGTGGGGAATGTATCCACTTTGTATTGCTTCGTCACATCACCCACACGGTCCATTAAGATCGGAAACGTAAATTCATGCTCTACAACAAACTCGCGGGCAGAACGCTCCTTATCATATTTCGTAGCGTTTATTCCATACATCTGCATAGTTTCTCCGTATTTTTCATGCAACTGCTGCAAATCAGGAGCTTCCAGCTCACAAGGCCCACACCAGGACGCCCAGAAATTGACGAACATCAACTTCCCCTGCTTGTCTCCAACCTTATAGCTTTTGTCCTCTAGATCCGGAAGTTCAAAAGTCAAAGCTTGATAATCAGCTTTTGGTTTGAAGTCTCCTGAGGATGCTGCTGAAGTGACGGTCTTAGGATCATCACTCATATATTGATAAACAGCTAATCCGGCAAATACAAATGCAATCGTAAACAGCGTAAAGACGCGCTTCATAGCAATCCTTCTTTCCGAAACAAATTCAACTGCATATATGTTATCATGCACCGTTTACAAGCTCAAGGCACAGAGCCATAAAGCCTTAAATCCGTCACTTTTGCTTTTGATATGAGGAGTTCTCAAATCAACACCGCTATACAGCCTTTATTACCATATATCTATTCTAGGTATACGTAGATTTGTTTATACCCCTTATGTGAAGTTATAATAAACCAAGATCCGCAATACCTACTTCAGGGGCGATTTCATGAAAGCTAATCTAACAAGAGCCATCATAACCAAGCAAGCTTATAACATGCTAATCCAACTGAGCTTAGCTGAAATGCCCTACGAAGCCTGTGGCATATTGATCAGCAGCCATTCACACCCATCTGATCCTAACGGCGGCATCGGCACATCTGGCTCCCTTATAATTGATATTGTCATTCCAGTTCGAAATACTCATATCAACCCGACACAATCATTTTCCTTCGATCCTGCTGAGTGGACGCGTATTTATTTTGAAATACAAAAAAACCGACAATCGCTTGTCGGCTTATTCCATTCTCACCCAAAGACAGATGCAATTCCATCTACAAGTGACTTAGCTGGTTTTTTGCCAGCTTCCAATCTATCTTACTGGATCATCTCGCTCAAAAATCCATCTAATCCAGATGTTCAGCCTTACTTTCGAGAGGGCAATATATTCGTTCCGCTTCAACTAGTGTTTGCTTAAGTAAGCATATAAATCACCAAGCGTTATAATATTCCTCTCCATAATACGGGCTAAATAGTTCTTCCACAATTTCGCCGTCATAATAGAATCATGCAGCGCGTGATGACGTTCCGTAATCGGTATTCCACAGCTCTCGAGCAACTCATCCAGACTATACCCTTCTCGCTTAGGCTCTAACCACTTCGCTACCATCATCATATCCAATATTCTATGATTCAAGCTAACCTTCGAAGTTCTCCACAGCGCAGCATGAAGGAACTGTTTATCATGTCCGGCAGCATGTGCAATAAGCAAGCGCCTGCCAACAAACTCCATGAAGTCGTGAAGCACCTGCATCAAATCAGGAGCATCCTGAACCATCTCATTCGTAATGCCTGTCAATTCAATGATTGCTCTTGGAATTCGTCGCTTTGGATTAACTAAGCTATAGAAAGACTCACTCTCAATCAACTCTCCCCCGCGAAAAATGACAGCCCCAAAAGAAATAATCTCATCGCCATTATTGGGATAAAAACCTGTCGTCTCTAAGTCAAATACGACAACTTCAAGCTCCTTAAGGGGTGTATCGATCACGGACTGCTTCCGCTGCTCTCGATTCACATTACGAATAAACGCCATTTGCTGTGCATTGGGCGAGCCTAGTATTGAGGCGATGGCAGGCGTAACTCCCCCCATTTTGTAAAGGTTCCACATACGGCCGACGCCTTTTTGTTCTTTCATCGAAGTACCACCGCCTTACGTAAGCCTGCCCATTGTTTGCTTGAATACCGCACGTTGCAGCTTCTTGCCTAGTCGCAGACTGCTTTTTAACTCATCGGTCAATTCTTTCGTAAGCTTATTACTCGCAAGCTTGCCGTTGTTTGCATACAAGCCTTCTTCCCTCTGCTCCGTCGTCATAAGCCTCAGACGCAGAAACAATCGAAAAGCTTGCTCATAAATCGCCGCATCTCCCGCGGACATTTTACCAAGCTGAACAAGTCGCCTAATCCGTTCCAGCGTTGAAGTTTCCCGAATACCCGTTTGAATGGAAAACAGACGAATAGCGTTCACCATTGGAATATAAGCTCCATATTTAATGTCTAAGCTGCCCGCATCCTCACCGTATTGCTCCTTCAATAATTGACCAAATATTCCTAACAGCACTTTATGCCTCATTGTATTTTCAAGCATACGACGCACAATAATCGAATGATTAAGCGTATCGGTAAAAAAGAGATCCTTCAGCGAATCCATGAGCTGCTTTTCTCCATAAATACAGCGCCCGTCTGCAACGATTAACAGATAACGAACGGCCTCCCAAGTTGGCTCCTCGAACCAAGCGTTCAACTTCGCACTCCACGCTGATAATGATAAGCACCATTCCGAATTATCACTAAGCACATTACCTTCACATCGCGGGTAGCCTACTTTTTCTAAATAATTGACAATATGCTTACACAATTCCATAAAATATTTCTGAACTTCCTCCGGATCAGACACTGGATCCTCATAGACAACTCCGCTGTCTTGATCACTAGACAATGTCTGCTCTTCCCGCCCACCGCTGCCAAACAATATATACGCATAAGGCACGGGAGGAGAACCCCTCCCCATCCGTGCCATATCCGCTTCTCCGAGGATAATCGCGCGATTAATGACCGCGTCATAGACCTCATTCAATTGTTCATTAAATTGTTCAACCGGATGCGAGCACAGAAGAGCTTCCATATGTTCGTGTGCTTGATCCCGCAAGCTGCGCAACCCTTCAACATGATCAGTTGAACTAATCTGCTTCAGTAACTGCAACCGTACCGGATCACTCATGCTAAGCGCTCTCCCCTCGGTCACTCCATTATTGTCAGATTAATTAGCTTTGCAAGTTTTGTCCAGACTTTTTCATTTGCTCTGGATAGCCGTAAGTACCATGCTCGCTTAGATCAAGACCAACAATTTCTTGTTCTTCCGTTACGCGGAAGCCCATAACAAGTTTCATAAGTCCTAGAATTAGGAACGACGCTGCGAGTACAAATGCACCTACTACAACTACAGATTCAAATTGCACCCATAATTGCTTCCAGCTGCCAGTATCGATCAAACCACCAGTACCTACACCCACTTTGTCAGCCAAAGCTTGTGTTGCAAAAATACCATTAGCAAGAGTACCCCAAATACCTGCAGCTCCGTGAACGGACATTGCGTAGATTGGATCATCGACTCTAATTTTCTCAAAAAACTTCGTGCTGTAGAATACAAGCACTCCAGCTACTAGACCGATAACAACCGCTGCCCATGGATCAACGAATGCACAAGACGCCGTGATGGCAACAAGACCTGCCAGTGTACCGTTTAGCATGGTTGTAATATCAGCTTTACCTGATACTGCCCAGGAAATAAGCAGCGCTGCAACTCCACCCGCACCTGCTCCAAGCATCGTATTAAATGCTACATATCCGAAGAATCCGTCACCGATCATTACTGTGGAGCCAGCGTTGAAACCAAACCAACCCACCCATAAGAGTAAAACGGATAGTGCTGTAAACACTTGGTTATGCCCTAAAATTTCGTTTGCTGAGCCATCTTTATTAAATCTGCCAATACGAGGTTTAAGCAGCACTGTTGCCGCAAAAGCTGCAAGTGCACCTGTTAAATGAACGACAGTGGAGCCTGCGAAATCTTGTGCACCGTCTTTAGCAAGCCATCCTCCGCCCCAGATCCAGTGAGCAACTGTAGGATAAATAATAGCTACGAAAAATACCGTAAATACAATGTAAGACGAAAGCTTTGCGCGTTCTGCGAAGCCACCCCATGCGATGGAAAGCGAAACTGCCGCGAATGCTAATTGGAATAAGAAGTGAATCGAACTCGGCAAGCCATTTTCTACAGAAGTACGTGCTGGATCGAAGAAGAAGTTGCCCCAGCCAAAAAATGCATGATCACCGCTAAATGAGAAGCCGTAACCGAAAGCCCAATAGATAAGTACAGCTAAGCCTGTAGTGAAAATTGTTTTACCTGCTACATGGCCTGCGTTTTTCATTCGAGTAGAGCCGGCTTCCAGAAGAATAAATCCAGCTTGCATAAGTAGAACTAAGATAAAAGATAGCATAACCCAAAGCGCGTCCAGACCCATGTTCAAAGTTGCATTTGATGGATCCTCTGCGAATACCATTGTAGGGAACAAAAGTGTCAAACCACATAAACCTAACATCGTTTTCTTGAACATCACGACCACTCCCTATATGTTATATTATCTAACACATTGCGAAAGACTTAATGTCATTATAGTCAATAATGTTTGATTTGACAATACATTTTCATAATTTTTTCAAAAAAAAATCTAACGTTCGGCATGAAATCTAACACGAACGTTAAGATTTTTGATAATTCATACATCAATATGCTATCCACAAGGACACAACCTTCGCATTTTAGCTTTTCTAAACGATTTTGTCCCAATTCTCATAAAACACTCGCTTTCTAGTAACATAGTCATGTATGACGTTTGACTGTATGGTTACTTCCTATTATCATGAGTAGTATAGAGATATTTTTTCTTATAATGTAAGTTAGTATTTGTTATGGAAGGAAGGTGATCGGATGGAGAATATATTAATGTATCGAATCGGGGAGCTTTCTAAGCTTGCATCGATTAATCCAAGGACAATTGATTATTACACCTCACTTGGTTTAATTGCACCAGCTACGCGTTCTGACAAGAACTATCGATTATATGCACATGAAACTTTGGTACGCTTGGAACGTATTGAAGAGATGAAAAAAGATAAATATACATTAGATGAGATTAAGGCTCAATTGAACAGCTGGAGCAAATTAACCCAAGAGGAGCAACTTTCTCGTAAGCTGACGGATTTACAGCTTCATCTAAGTCAGCTTGAGCGTGAAGTGAAGGAATTAGAGCCCGTTATCCAAAACTTGAAGCCACGCCAAGCCAATCATTTATATACGCGTCTAATGCCTCAAACGGCTGCTTGTATCGAGGCTATCATGCTGCTCATTAACAAAGGGAATCTAATGTAACGATTACACCATAATGGAGGAATGATTCGATGATTATTATTTACGCTCTTACTATACTGGCATTCATACTAACGATTTGGGCACAATTTCGAGTCAAGGGTACATTCAATAAATGGACAAAGGTCGAAGCAAACAGTGGTCTAACTGGCTACGAAGCAGCGAGAAGAATGCTCGACTCTAATGGGCTGCACGATATACAAATCGAACCGGTACGAGGTACACTGACTGACCATTACGACCCCATTCACCGGGTAGTGCGTTTATCGGAGCCTGTGTATTACCAAAAATCAATATCCGCCATTTCCGTTGCTTGTCACGAGATCGGTCATGCCATTCAACATGCTGAGCATTATCCCATGCTTGTGCTGCGTCATCGCATTTTCCCAGTCGTCAATTTCGCATCGGGCATAGCCCCTTTCTTATTTATCGGTGGTTTTTTATTCTCTGCTGTAAATCTAATCGGTCTAGGCGTTATTTTCTTCTCAGTAGCGGTAGCATTTCAGTTGATTACACTTCCTGTCGAGTTTAACGCTAGCAATCGCGCACGTGACTTGATGATATCTGAAGGATTCATTACTAATAATGAAGAACGCGGCGTAGCTAAGGTACTGAATGCAGCAGCTTTAACTTACGTTGCAGCAGCCCTCTTATCCTTACTCGAGCTAATTCGATACATTATGATTTTTTTAAACAATCGAGATTAATGCACAACCGTTGCAAAAAGCAAAGAAAGAGCAGCTCCGACCGGTCAGTAATCGACCAATCGGAGCTGCTCTTTCTATTATGAGCGATTACTTCATTCGATCCTGAAAGTAACGAATCAAGAAACCATGGAATACTTTGGCTACCAATGGCAGCTTCTCGTTAGAACGTTGTATAAGTCCTATTGTGCGCGTTACATGAGGATTAGTTACACGAACTTTTGCCGGTTGCAAAGGCCCTGTATAATGCAGTGCCATTTCTGGCAGCAAACTTACACCCATTCCCGCAGCAACTAATCCACGGATCGTATCAGTCTCCTCACCTTCAAAACCAATTTTCGGTGTAAAACCAGCCTCTCGACAAGCTTCCCACACAATAGGTCTCAATGAGTAGCCTTCGCTGAACAATACAAACGTCTCATTTTCCAATTCATTTAATTCAATGGATTCTTTCAAAGATAAGTGATGTCCAGGAGGCAATATGGCATATAACTCCTCTGTCAAAACCACTTCGCCGCAGACAAATTCATGATCATCCGGAAACGGAGATATAAACGCCAGATCAATCTCGCCTTTAACCATATCTCTAATAAGCGATGGATACATCCCTTGCTTGAATCTAAACTTTACATTTGGATGCTGCTTGCGGAATGCGGCAACTACCTGCGGAATCAATGAGGTGCCTAAGCTATGCGGAAATCCAAGTCTAATCTCACCCTTCTCAGGATCAAGAAATTCATGGATCTCAATCACCGCGCGCTCTAAATCAGACAAAATGACTTCAGCCCTCTTGAGAAATAGCTGACCAACAGGTGTTAGCTGAAGATTTCTACCCTTCTGAGCAAATAACTTAACACCAAGCTCTTCCTCGAGCTGATGAATTTGGCGACTAACCGCCGATTGTGCAACATGCAGTTCTTCCGCAGCC
Source organism: Paenibacillus sp. P4_A7 (assembly GCF_056402455.1). Lineage (NCBI taxonomy): Bacteria > Bacillati > Bacillota > Bacilli > Caryophanales > Paenibacillaceae > Paenibacillus > Paenibacillus sp. P4_A7. The sequence continues at coordinate 52,394 of NZ_JBFUHJ010000003.1, forward strand.
TTTGTTACATGTTCTTTCCTTGCAACTCTAACAAAATAATAAAGCTGACGAAGTTCCATAACGGTTCGTTTCTCTCCCGTCGACAAGTAGTTTTAGTTTCGATACCGTTGCTTCCGTACATTACTTCGTTCAAGTATGCTGTAAAGCAAGAAGCCAGCAATACCCCCCCCTATATGCGCCCATACCCCAATACCTGGCACAACAAAGGAATAGATAACACCAAAAATCAAAATCGTATATACCGTTTTACGCGAGCCCTCATCAAGCCGCGACTTTCTGAATAACGAAAGATACAGATAGGCACCGTAAATGCCATAGATAGCCCCTGAGGCTCCCACACCTATATTCCAAGAAGGATCATGCCCTATCACATTTACTAAAGCACTCATTGCATTGCCTGCTACGCCACATAGTAAATAAAAAATCGCATATTTCAGAGATCTCATTAACCGCTCCAGAGGTGGAGCAAACACGAGTAAAGCAAACATATTATAGAGAATATGATCTATACCACTGTGCATAAACATCGAAGTTATATATCTCCATGGCTGGAACATTCCATAAGGGTCTTCTGGCCACTTCGTAACAAAAGCCCCAAATTCTACCAAATGCCCTGTATTGTTTGAACTGCCATTCCAAACGATTACAATATAATAAGCGATATTCAAGGCTATCAACGCAGACGTCACTGGATACAGCCGCAAATATGAGCGAAAACTTTCATATCTTAAGAAGATCATTAAATTGCCCCCTATTTTTTCCCCTCAACAATTGGACAATGTCATTTCATTACGATTATAATTAATCTGGTATCGACCAATCAAATAAGAGGAGGAAGTTTACACATGACACAAGAACGTAATGGTGCTGCCACTTTTAAAGGCAACCCAATCACATTAGTTGGACCTGAATTGAAAGTTGGAGACCAAGCTCCGGATTTCAATTTGAACAAATCACTGCTGGAAACCGCTTCTTTGAAAGATTACTCCGGTAAAGTTAAATTAATTAGTGTAGTACCTTCTATCGACACTGGCGTATGTGATGCACAAACTCGCCGTTTCAATGAAGCTGCTGGAGCACTAGGAGATAACGTCGTTATCCTTACTGTAAGTGTAGACACGCCATTCGCACAAGCACGCTGGTGCGGTGCTGCCGGTATCGACAAGGTAGTCTTGCTTTCTGATTACAAAGCACATAGCTTCGGAGAATCTTATGGCGTGTATATCAAAGAATTCGGTCTTGATCATCGCGCGATCTTTGTACTTGATGCTGACGATAAGATTCAATATATTGAATACTTAACTGAAATGACAGAGCATCCTAACTATGAGCAAGCGATAAACGCTGCCCAGGCGCTCGTATAATTCCCTAATTCCAGAACCTTAATACTCTAATATTGCAAACAAAGCGAGTGAAGGACATCCTTCCTCGCTTTGTTTATTTATTCGAATCACACTTTGAATGCCGCAAGCTTCTTATCGAGCGTACGATAGAGGTCCAAAATCACTCTGTAGTTAGATCCAAGATCCCCAAGCGAGCCGCGTGATGCAGAGTAGATATCAACCGCTGACTGTAATGGTGTAACACTTATGACGGATACAGTAATGTCCATCGTTCTTCCAAATGCGGTACGCTTCTCAAGCACAATTTCTCCAACTGATTGAACCTCGTGCAATATCTTATAGCCTTGAATCTTCTTAAGAGTCGAAACCACTTCATCCCAAGCTTTCTCTCTAGACAGCTTGTAGAAATGCGATTTGAGCATTGGATCCTTAGCCCTGTCTCCAGTCTGTTCGTGACTGCGCAGCAACCCGATCAAGGTCCGCTTCAACACCAACGATCTCCCCCTCCGGAATCTATGTACATTACTCTATATGATACCATGATTTGTCCCATGAAAAAAGAGCATTTACTGGATTTAACCAGTAAATGCTCTTGATTATAAAATAAGTACCCGCCTATGCCGTCCGACTCACATGTTTCTGAACCCGCTTACGCAGGTGGGTGACCGCAGAACCGCTTTTGAGATCCCCTTTCGGGGGCATGTCAGCTACGTTTCGATTTTGGTCTCCCGTGAAACAGCCATTGGTTCAAAACAGCGTAAAGCCGCAACGAACATCGCAGGAGGTATAGTTATTATAGACTGAACATCAAGAAAAGTAAACTTATGTTCGCAGTTATTTATTGGAGTTGCTCGAATCGCTTTTCACTAAATCGATTCGGTCTATTTCAGCAGCTTGTTCTGCTTGCTCCGCTTCTTCTTCCTCAGCTAAACGAGCTTTCTCTGCTTGATCCTGGAGTTTCGTATAAATTAAATGGAAGTTCCAGAATGCTAGATAAGCAATTATACTGCCCATGAAGAATGGAATTAGAAAAGTAAACTTCGTACTAAAATATACGACCGCTCCACTCATTAAAGCGGTTGATAAAGAACGGAAAGGTTTACCTATTGTAATAAGCAAAGCATTTTTAAGCAATTGAAACGTTTTCATATGATAGTGGACAAGCATAGAGAAAAAATTAAACAGCGATACGATTAACAGTACTAGAAAGGCGATGAAAATGTATGATAATAAGTTTAATTGTTCACGATAAACAATAAAATCTACGACCATGATGGCTAGCAGTACCGTGTAAAGCAATCCGCCTATCATACTCTGTTTATAGTTTTCCTTATAACCTTTGAAAAACGTCTTAAACAAAGATACATCCGTTTCTCCCATTACCCATTTACGAGCAACTGCAAACATTGCTGCAGTAGCTGGAAACAAAGTAAATGGAGCGACAATTGCCATAATAATAAGTGTCATGTATATCTGACTGAGTATTTGCGCATCCGTACCGGTGCCGCCAGAAAGCAACAAAGTTGCACCAAAGAATACGAATGGCACAGAACAAATCAACCACAAAACATTAATTACTGCTAATCGCATTATCCACTCGGAAATACGGTAAAACCCACCCATTAGCCCTCTTGGTTCCATCTGATCTGCCTCCAGTATAGTAAGATTACGCCCACCAGACTAGCTTGCAAAGATTATATAACCGTCTGCATGAACAGCGCAGACTGCGATGTATTCATTCTCTGCAGGTTCCATTCTCGTTATGTCTGTATTTCTTGTTATTATAAGTAGGTCTGCATCTTACTAGTTAACAGATTTAGTTAACGGATAAAATAAAAGAACCGAAGAGGCCCGGATGCCCGTAAGGCATCACGGACTTCCTCGGTTTATTTGTTAATTATTCGAGAATCCGTCAGTGGAACTCTTAGGACGGCTGCTGCTGCTGCGTCCTTCACTGCTTCTCTTGCCGCCATATCCGCCGCTGCTGCCGCCGCTTGCGCCGCGTGATTCGTACCCGCCGCGTGAGCTGCCGCCAGTGCTGCTGCCGCTGCTACGGCGGTCATCGCGTCCGCGATATCCGCCGCCGCTGCTGCTACCACCAGTGCTGCTGCTGCGGTTGCCGCCGTATGAAGAAGAGCCGCCGCTGCGATTGAATGGACGTCCACTCGAACGTACGTCCGGTCTACGTTTCTTCGCACGAAGTGGATCTTCAGGAGTCAATTCGATTTCAACATTTTTCTTCTCGCCTGTCAGCAATTTAATAGCTGCCGATAGCAAGTGCACGGAGTCGTATTGCTCCAGCAATTGAATGGAAATCGCTTTGTATTCTGAGAACTCTTCATTTTGTACAACTTCGAGCAAACGTTCAGCCGTTATGCGTTGCTTGCCTTCAATGGCCTCAGCAATGCTTGGAAGCGGCTTGCGGTTCATTTTCTGGCGAGTAATTTTCTCGATGAAATGAAGGTGATCCGTTTCACGAGGCGTTACGAAAGACCAAGCTGTACCTTCTTTACCTGCGCGGCCAGTACGACCGATACGGTGAACATAGCTTTCAGGATCTTGCGGAAGGTCAAAGTTGATAACATGTGTTACGCCGGAAACATCTAGACCACGTGCAGCAACGTCTGTTGCTACCAATACATCAATGCTGCCGTCACGGAATTTACGCATTACGCTGTCACGTTGGTTCTGCGACAAATCACCATGCAAGCCATCAGCTGTGTAACCACGTTTTTGAAGCGCTTCGCTTAGCTCATCAACCCGACGCTTAGTACGGCCGAAGATAATAGCTAGCTCAGGTGATTCCATGTCGAGCAAACGGCTAAGAGCTTCAAACTTCTGACGCTCATGCACTTCGATATAGAATTGTTCGATAAGCGGTGCAGTAATCTCTTTAGGCATAACTGAGATGTGCTGCGGATTTTTCAGAAATTGCTGAGCAAGCTTCTGAATGTTAATCGGCATAGTAGCGGAGAACAGCATCGTGTGACGCTCTTCAGGCACTTGCTTTAGGATAGATTGAATATCTTCCATGAAACCCATGTCAAGCATTTCATCCGCTTCATCCAAGATAACAGTTTGTACATCTTCAAGACGAATCGTCTTACGGTTGATGTGATCAAGCAAACGCCCTGGTGTACCAATAATAATTTGCGGCTTCTTTTTCAATGCACGGATCTGACGGCCAATTTCTTGTCCACCATAGATTGGCAAGGAACGAATTCCTTTAAAACGTGATAGCTTCCCAATTTCCTCAGCCACTTGAATAGCGAGTTCACGGGTTGGCGTCATTATTAATGCGACAATGCGTTCCTCGCTTGTCGGAATTTTGTTAATGAGCGGAATTCCGAATGCCGCTGTCTTTCCTGTACCCGTTTGTGCTTGGCCGATTAAATCTGTTCCGTCCATAGCAATAGGGATCGCTTTGTCTTGGATCGGGGTGGATTCCTCGAAACCAAGTTCGGTAATTGCTTGTAACACTTTTGGTTCCAAGCCAAATTCAGCAAATGTTTTCAAACTTTTCTCAAACTCCTTTTATCTGCAACTTACTTAAGAATATCTAAAACATTATAGCACAGAATCATTCGTGAATACCAGCAATGCAATTAAAGCCATACTACTCATGACAAAATGAACCAATCTTTACAACTCAGATTGCATTGGAGCGATTAATTTGAACCCCTACTCACAGCGGTATTTGATCACATTGCCCATCATGACAGCAGGTGCTTTTCTGGTGGCACTTGGTTTCAATTTGTTCCTCATTCCACATCAGCTGTTAGCCGGCGGCATTTCCGGTATTTCCATGATGATCGGATATATTACCGGAGGAAACATAGCGACTTTATTCTTTGTTTTAAACTTACCTGTCCTTATTTGGGGCTGGTTCGTAGTAGGTCACCGTTTTATTGTTTGGAGCATCTATTCGGTAATAGCATCTACCTTGTTCCTTCAGTTCATTCCTGTAATTAAAATTGCTGATGACATTGTGCTTGGAGCTGTATTCGGCGGAATTATTATAGGGTTCGGCAGCGGGTTAACACTCCGTTTTGGCGGTTCAACCGGCGGATTCGATATTATCGCATCTATAGTGACCCGGAGACGGGACTTACCGATTGGCATGATTATTTTCTTATTGAATGGAATTGTCATCGCTGTTCTTATCCTGTATTTGAAAAACTGGAATGCTGCTTTGTACTCATTAGTAGCCATTTTCTCTGCAGGAAAAATAATAGATCTCGTGCATGTTAGACATAATAAAGTAACAGCATTCATCATTACGACTAAAACGGAAGAACTCCTCTCTAAACTTCTCACACACCCTAGAGGAATTACGATAATCAAAACACGAGGAGCATACTCCTCTAGCGAGCGCGATATGCTAATGACTGTTAGAACACGATACGAATTAGCCGATCTAAGTAAAACAATTATATCCATCGATCCAAAAGCTTTCATCAACATCGTTGAGACCGTAGGTGTAATCGGCGACTTTTCAAAACCTAAGGAATAGCTAGATACGGCAAACATGGATTTTATAGGGTGTCCCTATGTTTTTGAAAACGATCCTGCTATAATAAGTCTATCCCGTAGTTTTGGTTTCTTGCCATATGATTTCCCCTTAACAATATGATGGAAGGGTGATGCTCAATGGATATGGAAACGGTCAAATTGTCACAAATTGTAGAAAAGCTTGTCCCAGAGCTTAGTCCTTTTCTTACGAAACACGAAAGGGACATTAGCATCGTGCTTCGCGACGGTCTTGCTTTACTAGAGCCTGCTGACGCAATGGAAATTGTACAGCACAGCATTTGCACTCAGCAAAGAGAAGCTTTATTACAGTGACAATATCAGGGATATACCGATTACCCTTGCGCCAGTCGAGACTAATTCGACTGGCTTTTTGTACGATTTCAAAAATAAATGATGACCCAGTCACGCAATCTGTCTTATAATCTGTTATGAATAGCTTACTGGGGAGTGGTCAAAATGGACATCATTATTTCGACAATACTGCTGCTATGTAACTTGCTCACTGGTAGCGGAGGAGACAGTGCGGCAGCTAAACAGCTTGCGATTTCATACGTGAATGCCGCAGCCGGTCAAACCATTATACAACCAACTTCAGCCTCACGAAGCGATGTTGGCGAAGGAGCTAATGGGGCTTCATCTATTAAGAAAGATCCGCAGCCGAACGCGCCAATCGTCAAAGGCATCTATGTAACGGCACATAGCGCCGGCGGTGCTCGAATGGAGTCATTATTGAAATTGCTGGATGACACAGAGCTTAACAGTATGGTTATCGATATCAAGGATGATAACGGTTACATTACATACCCTACTACGACACCTGAATTATTGGAAATTGGCACACCAAAAAAGTACATTCGTGATATCAGTGAGCTTATGTCTACACTCAAAAAGCATAGTATTTATCCGATTGCGCGTCTTGTTGTTTTCAAGGATACCGTCCTTGCGTTAAAACAACCAGAATTATCGTTTCTCAAACCTGACGGCACAGTGTGGAAAAATGGACGCGGTGAAAGCTTCGTAAATCCATACCGTAAAGAGGTTTGGGATTATAACATTGCTGTAGCGAAGGAAGCAGCAATGCTTGGCTTCAAAGAAATCCAATTCGATTATGTACGTTTCCCGGAAGGATTCGAGAACAAAGCAGCATCGCTAACCTTTAACACAACAGAATTAAGCCGCGTCGATGCGATTGCCGGCTTCGTCGAATACGCGAGAGAGCAGCTCGAGCCACTTGGTGTCCGCGTATCCGTGGACATATTCGGCTATGCGGCATCCGTCCCTACTGCAGAGGGAATTGGTCAAGATTTCGTCAAAATATCGAATAATGTTCACGTTATTTCACCGATGATTTACCCGAGTCATTATAGTACGGGATGGTTTAAGCAGAAAGCCCCTGACTTAAGCCCTTACGAAACAATCAAAGGAGCAATGACTGACACTCATAAGAAGCTGGATCCTACAGGTGATTTCAAACCCATTATCCGTCCTTGGATTCAGGACTTCACTGCAAGTTGGCTAGGTAAAGGTCATTTCACTAAATATGGAAAAACCGAGGTTGAAGCGCAAATCAAAGCTTTAAACGACACAAACGTTTTTGAGTATTTATTGTGGAACGCCGGTAACAAATACACAGCTGATGTCACATATAAGTAACTAGCATTAACAACAAAAAAACCGTCTGCACTCGCTTATAGCGCGAGTCTGGACGGTTTTTCTTTGTACATAATAGTGAAACAAAAACGGAGTCTTCTTGGAATTGTTCGAGGAGTAATAGCTTACTGAGATAGACGTAGTGCCAAATCATACATATCCATATTAAATGGCTTCTTAGCGTTAACAACCACTTCAATATCAGTCGTTACCAGTTCGCCTTTTATGACGCCGCAAGCTTTGCCGGAATCGCCAGCCATAAGCTGTCTTACAGCAAAATCCCCAAGTTTACTTGCTAAAATGCGGTCAATCGCAGTCGGTGTTCCACCGCGCTGAATATGACCAAGCACAGTAACACGAGGTTCAATGTCACATCTAGATGTAATTTGTTTCGCAACCTCTTCGCCTTTACCTGCACCTTCAGCAACAACAATAATACTGTGGCGTTTTCCTTTAGCAAAGTTCGTCTTCATCCGATCTGCAACCTCATTAAGCTCGAATGGAACCTCAGGTACGAGAATCGTTTCCGCACCGCTCGCTAGACCAGCATGCAGCGCAATATCTCCGCAATGTCTACCCATAACCTCAACGATCGATGAACGCTCGTGTGAAGACATCGTATCCCGGATTTTATTAATAGCATCAACTACTATGCTTACGGCTGTATCAAAGCCTATTGTGAAATCAGTGAAAGGTATATCATTATCAATCGTTCCGGGAAGCGTCATTGTCTTGATACCAAGCTTACTTAGCTTGTTAGCTCCATGATATGAACCATCGCCGCCAATTACGACCAGACCGTCAATACCTCTTGCTCGAAGCACATCTGCACCGCGCTGTTGCCCCTCTGCTGTCATAAACTCTTTGCATCTAGCTGTTTGCAAAATCGTTCCGCCGCGTTGAATAATATCGCCTACACTCCGTAAATCCATAGGACGCAAATCATCATTAAGAAGCCCTTGATAGCCTCTCTGTATACCGTACACTTCTAATCCATAAAATAACGCGCTTCGCACTACAGCACGGACAGCTGCGTTCATACCTTGCGAATCTCCTCCGCTTGTCATAACTGCTATTGATTTGACTTCAGACATGGTACATTCCTCCAAATTGTTTGTTTATATTAAGCCTGTTGTTTTCGAATCCAGATGCTGTTTATGAGAAAAAACAGACGCGTTAGCGGACTGTTCTTCATAAGCTTCCGTGAAACATCGCGTACATCCGCCTGATGGCGAACCTTTGGGTCCGACAAATATAAGGCTAATAGCCCTTCAATAATCAAACGATGAAAGCGGGAGGCAGGTAGCTGTTTGACATCCTCCCGCGCCCGATTCACTATGGTGCCGAGACGCTCAACAAGCAAACTATCATTATCATAATAATTACAAAAGTTTAAATCTCCGCCTGCGTGATCTTCTTCTTGATCGATTAGGTAATCAAGCAATATATGTAGACCGCATACATGCGGAAAATAAATATTTTTAATTGACGCAGCATCCTGTATAGACAAGTTTTCCTCGCTAGCTGCTAGAAATAACATAAACATCCCAAGTGTTGAGCCTGTTGCTGCCGCAAACTCATTCCATTGCAGATTGGGATAAGCATCCCTATGTGATTCCCACCAAGCCTGCAGCTGTGACTCGCGCAATTCTTTACGAATGTGCTTATACACCTGCAAATCGCCATAAAGTGTTACCAGCTCTATGACATGTTTTTTCACACTGTTATAGGATGAGAGCTTTACAATCTGGGTCTGACAGGTTGTTACTAGATGATGCAAGTAACCTCCATCGTCCTTTTCACAACGAAACGCGTAATAATCCTGAAGCTTCGCTTCGGGATTGACAGCATCCAACATAGATTGATGCAGCAAACGAAAATCTTCCGGATCAAGCGAGGTGCTTCGATCACACAGATTGTCTAGATAATCACTGATGGTTTGAAGCGCTACGATAAGCGGGATAAGTATATGCCTGTTTTCCAGGTTAGCGGCAGCGTACACACCTCCACCCTGACAATGAAACTTCTTGCTGTTCATACTATCAAGCGCTTGAGCACGTAGCTCAGCATCAGGAATCCGATCCGCGAAGTAACGATGCTGTTCCAGCTCTTTATTCACTTCGGGAAGCACATATTTATATACACGATGCATGAGCTTAAATGGATTATTGGGCACCCTGCTGCTGGATAGAGTCGTTAACCTCACGACGCATCCCTCCTCAAAATCATGTTCATGAATGCCAACGTGATTCAATCTGCTGATCAATGCGATACCAAATATGCAAATCATTTATTCGACTCGCATAATCGGCAATATCATAGTTTAATATACAAGATTGCTCAAAGCTTTCTTCTTCAAATAACTGAGCTTGCTTTACATTAATAATTTGTTCAAACTCCATGACACGGTCTGGAATTGTCCCGCGCATAAGCTCCCACTGCTCAACAATTGCCATCTGCTCTGCTGGTTCGTAATGCTCCCAAGCCGTTTCGAGAACCGGCAAACAAATACGAAGCCGTTCACTCCAAACAAAACGATACGCTCCCATTGTGAACCTCCAAACATAAATGTACCATTTCAACTCGTAATAATCCAGCTTGAAATCTCATTGGAGCGATTGTTAAATCATGCTATACTGTTTAGCATATTATTTTTTTTGAATAGATATGGGGTGAATACCAAACGTTGGACACATCAAGCACATCTTCTCCTAAGCGGTCGGCCTCCGCTCGAAAAGAGACGATGGCACTGCGTCTTTACAGCTTTTCCGCTTATTCTACCGCTGCCATGGTTATATCCTTTATACCGCTTTACTTTCTCGATAGAGGATTTTCCGAGCAACAGATTGGTATTATTTATTCGATAGGTCCCTCTATTTCGATTTTTGCAAATATTATTTTAGGCTTGGTTAGTGATAGGTACAGAACGATCAAAAAACTGCTTTTATTACTTTTGTTTGGTCAGCTGGTCATGATTTCATTGTTGTTCCCCATTGAGCATTTTGGACTCGTATGCTTGGTTATGATGGGCTTTTATTTTTTTCAAACACCCCTTAACCCACTAAGTGACAGCCTAATTCTGTTATCCAGCCAATACACGGGTACCCCTTATGCGCTCATCCGAATTTTCGGTTCGCTTGGCTTTGCAGTAACCGCCTATACATCCGGCCTACTCCTCAAGCAGATCGGTTCTGAGTGGACGCTCCCGCTCTCGCTTGCAACAATTGCAATTACGTTATGCATTACAACTTTTCTAAGAGATTATCAAGGAAGTAGTCGCAAAATAGAATTTTCCGGATTTTTCAAGCTCATCAGGCAGCGAGAGGTTGCGCTATTCTTCCTAATCGTGCTTACGATCTCCATTCCGCATCGCATGTACGAAGGCTTTCTTGCGGTTACGATGCATCAAATGGGTGCTAGTAATTCGTTAGTTGGACTTGCTTGGCTCGTATCTGCATTAAGTGAAATACCTATATTGTTTCTACTCGGCAAGTATGGTCATAAATTTAAGGAACTTCCACTCCTGATGATCGCTTCTATCATGTATGCTGTGAGACTATGGATACTAAGTGATATTCAGGACCCTCGCTGGGTAATTGCAACCCAGGCGATGCACAGCATATCTTTCGGCATCTATTTCTCAACTACACTGCGGTACCTAACCCATCTCATTCCTGATGAATATCGCGCTTCGGGACAAGCCCTCTATGCGGTTGTATGGACTGGTCTAGCGGGCGTTATAAGCGGTACGCTTGGCGGATACGTGTTTCAGCATTTGGGTCGTGAAGCCTTCTTCAAGATTGGCTCTGCTTTAGCTTTTCTCGCCGCTGCTGGCTTTCTGTCGCGCTATTACTTTAGCCGTTCTAATCAATGATGATAGTTAATAACAACTTAAGCTTACTGTCTAAAAAAATGATTAAAAAATGAAGCTGTAAGCGTCATATCGATGCTTACAGCTTCATTTTTTATGATTAAGCTGGCGATTAGCTTGTTGTAAGCGCGATTATCGTGCTTACAAACTGCATATGGCGGACAGCCCTTACCTTCCGCCCTCTATTAATCTTCGATTAATTCAAAGTTCGAGTAAACGTCCTGAACATCGTCACTATCCTCGAATGCATCCATCATTTTGAGCAGCTTATCGGCGTTCTCGCCCTCTACTTTGATGACGTTTTGCGGCAGCCATCTCACACCAGCATTCACAAAAGCATAGCCTTCACCTTCCAAGGCTGTTTTCACCTGTTCAAACTCATGCGGATGAGATAAAATCTCGAAACTATCGTCATTCACAACAACATCCTCAGCGCCTGCTTCCAATGCGACCATCATCATCGTATCCTCATCGGTCTCGAAAGTCTCGCGATCCACAACAAGCAATCCTTTATGATCAAACATATAACCTACACAACCACTCTCACCCATGTTGCCTCCACGCTTATTGAACGCAGAACGAACGTCAGCCGCAGTACGATTACGATTGTCAGTCAAGCACTTGACCATAATGGCTACACCGCCCGGCCCATAACCCTCATACATAATTTCTTCATACTCTACTCCGTCACCGGCGCCAGCAGCTTTCTTAATTGCACGCTCAATGTTGTCATTGGGCATTTGCTCCGCTCTAGCGTTCGCAATAGCCGTTTTCAAACCGAAGTTTGCGTCCGGATTAGGCCCGCCTCTGCGCGCTTGAACGTAAATTTCACGTCCGAGTTTTACAAACTTGTTATTTTTAGCCTGATCGGCCTTTCCTTTACGGTCCTTGAACAATTTAAACTTCATTATGCTCGCTCCCCTGACAAAGATTCCATGCATCATTTTATCAGAAAAAAAGGGTGTCGGTCAATGAAACATCTGGATCACAAGCGTAAACGGCTGTCGCCGTCCTTGGCGGCGTATACGTTCGTTTCGCGTAGATAGATAAGAATYTATAAGTGGAACTTATAAATTCTTATCTATTAAAAAAGCAAAAAGGGCTCCTGTCACCAGGAAACCCTTCTTTACAACCAATTTTATCTTTTCCTTATAGTTTAGTTACGTTTTCCGCTTGCGCACCGCGGTTTCCCTCAGTAATATCAAATTCAACCGCCTGGCCTTCATCCAGCGATTTAAACCCTTCGCCTTGAATAGCGGAGAAATGTACGAATACATCCTCTTGGTTTTCCGTTTGAATAAAACCGTAGCCTTTTTCCGCGTTAAACCATTTAACTGTTCCTTTCAATTGAACACCCTCCTAAAAATGATCGTCGTTTGAACGACGAATAGCCATATTATATTCTCCCCGAAACACAAAATCAATTACAGTAAAATTCGTAAGTATTGGTCAGATGTAGGAATAAAAGGGAGTCGAGATTGCATCAGTTCTGCTGTTCCCCCGTCTACCCTAATCCGTTCTAAAAGCTGCTCAAGCTCAGGATATGGCTCCCAATTTAATGAAATGAGCGGATAAATACAAATTTCTCCGTTAGGCTTGCAAACTCTCATCAGTTCTTTTATCGCTTGTATATGAAATTCTAGTCCGAATTGGTTAGCATACAAAAACATAAAATGGCTGCACAGCACCAGCGAAAAATGATTATCAGGAAAAGGAAGCTCCGGCAATTTACCATAAACATAGCTGCTCGAACCATCACCGCTTAACACATGCTCTTTAAATAAAGCGATTGACTTCTCACGACCAGCACGATGACTCTCCAACGAGCCATAATAGCTCCAATCAAAGGAATCTTCCAGCTTAGCAAGCTTGGCTGTCGAAGTTGTAATCTCTTCCGTTGCTTCTTCAATCCATTGCTTAACATCCGCATCATATCTGGGGTCTACTGCAATTACTGAATAGCCTCTTGCATTTGCTTCCGCTGTAAATGACGAACCGCCTGCTGCAACGTCAAGCACCCTGCCTTCTTTCAGCACGGCCTCTGTTAAATCGAACATCCTTACATACTCTTCGTAGCTTCTGCATGTCATAGCGACACCAATCTGTTCATAGCGCTGTGTACTCATGCTCATCTCTCCTCGTCTCATCTCAGCTAATCTCATCAATTCTTAGAAAAACTTAGCAAATCCTATCTAGCCTAGTGCTAATATAAGCCTTCATCTTACCGGCTTGTATTGATTACAGCCCGCATAATGGCTATGATGATAACAATACCATAAATTAATATTCAAAAGGTGGAAATAACAAATGTTTAAAAAACACGAAATTTACAAAACCGACAATTACAATATGCTGACGGTTGAAGTACAAGGCAAGACACTAATTGTAAGAGAAATATCCGATCAATGGGGCGAAGACACTCATACGTTCATTAGTAGACCCGAAATGCTTCACTGGGCAAATGGTCGCTTCCGTGAAGCGGATTATGTAGGTCGCGAGGAAGAGCGTGAAGCAATTATTAGCGCACTCAAGTCTGTATAAAACCTATATTCCTTTGAAGTTAGCAGGAAATATTGTCCTAAGGGGCGAACATATCGTTACATGAGCGCGCATATGAAACGATATGCAGGTAAAGTAAGCGTGCTGCGCTTAATACCGTTCAAAGGCTCATTCAAGTATTGGAACTATGTTTCTTTTTAGGAGGCTTCACAGACGCAATGGACGCAACTGCATCAATTATTTTTATTATTGCAGCTTTCTCGCTTGGAGCGATCGTTATTATGAAACGAGATACACTACCTCCCGGTTTACGCCGCGGTTTAGCCCTTGTTTCAATTGCGTTTATCGCTTTTGCATTTTTCCTTATCGTGTACGCATTTTTCACAATGGGGACTGCTTAAACTTAATTGCAGCAGCATAATAGGACTTCCTCTGGGACATAGTAATTAAAACTGTGTCACAGAGGTGATTTTGGAATGAAATGGATGTCCTTGCTGCTCGCAATAAGTCTCTTACCAGCTGCTGTTGCCTCAAATCTTGCAGAAGTGAATAGCTCGTATGCATCAACAACCTTATCCATATCAAGGAGGATTTCGATGAATAACGTACCGAAACGTTCAGAATCCGCTCAAGAGAGCCGCTGGAAGCTTGTAGATTTGTTTGAAAACCAAGCTGCATGGGACAAGGAATTTAAAGAGTCCAAAGAACTCATCAAAAAAGTCGCTTCCTACCAAGGAAAGCTTGCTGACGTTAATCAGCTAAAAGAGTGCTTTGAGCTGGAAGATACACTTTCCCAGCATGTTGAGCGTCTATATGTTTATGCAAATATGAAGCATCACGAAGATACAGCAGAGCCTACCTATCAAGCACTTTCGGACAAATCGAAAAAGCTTAGTGTTGAAACAGGCGAAGCTTTATCCTATATCACTCCCGAGGTGCTTAGCCTCTCCGATGAAGCGTTGGATTCGTTAATTTCAAATGAGTCCCTAGCTAAATTCCGCCACACCCTTGAAGAAATGCGTCGCCAAAAGGCACACATTTTGTCCAAAAATGAAGAAGCACTGCTTGCTCAGGTCGGCAATATCAGCTCCTCTCCAAGTACTATTTTCAATATGTTGAACAATGCGGATCTTAAGTTTCCTAAGGTTAAAAACGAGGACGGCGAAGAAGTCGAGCTCACACAAGGCCGTTACATACAGTTTCTTGAAAGTAAAAACCAGGATGTTCGCCGTGATGCCTTCCTCACGATGTACGACACATATGGCAAGCTGAAAAACACAATCGGTTCCACGTTGAACGCAAATGTTACGAAAAATGTTTTTTATGCTAACGCTCGTAAATATGATTCCGTTCTGGATATGTCGCTGTATGGCGATAATATTCCTAAGGAAGTTTATACGAATCTGATTGACACGATTCACGATCATCTTCCACTTATGCATAGATACATGAAGCTCCGCAAAAAACTGCTTGGCTTAGATGAGCTTCATATGTACGACTTGTTTGCGCCGCTAGTTGACGAATTCAAGATGGACATTACGTACGAAGAAGCTAAGAAAACAGTTAGCGAGAGCTTGAAGCCGCTTGGCGAGGATTATTTGAATGTTTTGCAGGATGGTTTCGATAATGGCTGGATCGATGTGTATGAGAACGAAGGAAAACGCAGCGGCGCTTACAGCTGGGGCGCTTACGGCACCCACCCTTATGTGCTACTGAACCATAAAGACAACTTGAACAGCATGTTCACGCTGACACATGAAATGGGTCATGCGCTCCATTCGTACTATTCGGATACGAACCAAAACTATCGCGATGCGCAGTATACGATTTTTCTAGCAGAGGTTGCTTCTACGTTGAACGAGGCGCTTTTAATGGATTATATGCTTAATAAGTCAACTGATCCAAAGGAAAAAATGTATTTGCTTACTTACTATGCAGATCAATTCCGGACGACTGTATTCCGTCAAACGATGTTCGCCGAGTTTGAGAAAATCATCCATGAGCGTACAGAGGAAGGCGAGTCATTAACACCGCAAGAGCTTAGCAAAATTTATTATGATTTGAATGTGAAGTACTACGGTTCTGACATGGTTATTGACAAAGAAATTGAAATGGAATGGGCACGTATCCCCCATTTCTACAACAGTTTCTACGTATACAAATACGCGACTGGTTTCTCGGCCGCGACAAGCTTCGCGAAACAAATTTTAGAAGAAGGCGCGCCTGCGGTCGACCGTTATCTCGGGTTTTTGAAAAGCGGCGGCAGCGACTTCTCAATTAATATTTTGAAGAAGGCCGGTGTTGACATGTCTTCACCAGAGCCGATTGAACAAGCGATGAGCGTATTCGAAGAGCTGATTGGTCAGATGGAACAATTGACGAAGTAGTCTCAGGTCTTGTACTTGTTCTAGTTCCAAACGGGGAAACTGGGGTAACCCTTATTCGGAATGGGACACTTATTATGAAAGCCGAACAGTGTGGTTCATACTGTTCGGCTTTTTTTGTTGTGATTTAGGAGTGCTTACTGACAAAGTTTATAACGAATCGCTTGTAAAAGTAACGGGGATTTATGTACTATGTACATGGCTTTCAATGCATAATCAACTAGTAGAAGCCGATGCAACAGAGCTTTAAGCCTCGTTTTCAGGCTTACAGCTCCGTTTTTGATTAGATTGCGGGCTGTAAGCTCGATTTTCGAGCTCTCAGATCAATTTCCACCGGTCAAAACAGAAAAATGGCCGCTGTAAGCATTGTTTCGAGGTTTACAGCTCATTTTTTGATTAGCTTGTGAGCTGTAAGCCCGGTTTTGGAGCTTAATGGGTTATTTAGGTCTGGATTTCTACGTTTGTTGGAGACCGAACAGGCTAGCTACTTTGCCCTGCTATTGCTTTAGCGTGAGCTACAATAGCAGAGCGCCGATTGCCCAGGCGAGCAGGCCTGCGAAGAGAGACGACAGAAGATTCACCCTGTCGTTGTTCAGCCAGGCGAAGCCTCGCACTCGCTCTGCCGCGCTGTCGCAATGCGCGGCGCGCTCTGTCTCGCTGCCGCATATCCGGCAGCGGTACATGGCCTGGCCGGTTGCGCCGAGCAGAGAATCGGCGAAGGCACCGGCCAGGCCTGCGGCGGCCGCAGCGGCGATGTATGCCGCCGCAGCGGCTCCGCCGCTTGGCATACCCGCAGCAGCTGCAAGCTGCGGGGCAGCCAGCAGCAGCGCGGCAACGGCGCCAATGAACACGGCGCCTGCAAGCGCTGCTGCGCTGCCGAGCGGCGTGACTCCGCCGCTCGTTCCTGCAACCACCGGCTTTCCGCTCGTAATGGAGCGCGGAGCCGTTTTGCTAAGTGCCCCGATCTCCGTGGCCCATGTATCAGCGTTCACAGCGGCCATTACGCCGATGAACGCGAACAGCCACCCCTGATCGGGCCATATAGCATGGGCAGCGCAGAGCAGCAACCCTGCGCCTCCATTAGCCCATACTTGGCCGGCATCGCGCCTGCCCGTTTTTTCATATTTCGCTTCGGCGGATATTTTTGCACGGTGTCTCTTCTTCCACTTCGACCAAAGCGTAGATGATGCGAAAAATCCAATTAACACCGCAAACCATACAGGTGTACCCAGCGTTGCAAAGCCTGTCCCCATTATGACGGCGGAACAGGCCCCAGATAATGACAAAGAACGCGCTCTATATGCAACCGCAGCAATAAGACCGCTGCCAAGTAAACCAGCAATCAGCCTTAACCACCACTCTTCAATTATTCCGACCATTAAACAAGCAACCCCCTGCTTTTCCTGCATACTTTACCGATATAAACTCACAAGAACGGAACTTATTACTATTTCCTTTAATCATTTTCACTTTCTCTCTTACTCTCCGCTCTTGTTCTCTTCCACCTTAAACCATCTCACCCTGCAAAACAGCTTCCTGCCAGCGATCAGGATAATTGGTACAAATCATCAGCTCTGGATCGATTGCAGCTACTTTCCGGATGGCTCGCTTCTCATTTACTGTCCATGCCATCACTTGAATGCCTGCATTTTTTAACAATGTCATTCTATCCTTGTTCAACCGCGAATAGCCAATCGATAAAAAATCTGATCCGAGCTCTTTCAATTCCCTCGGCAGCGTATTGCGCCAACTATCCAGAATAAGTCCAGTCCTAACTTCTCTTGAAAGCTTACGTGCCCGATATAGTGCACCCTCATTAAAGGAAGTAAGCACAATATCATTTACTAAGCCGTATTCATACACATTTTCCAATACTTTTTGTTCAATCTGCGGATATCGGATTCCATCCGTTTTCAGTTCTATATTCAGCTTACAATGACCCGCAGCCGCACTAAGCACTTCTTTGAGCGTTGGAATCTTCTCACCTTGGTACTTTTGCGAAAACCAATTTCCCGCATCAAGAGTGGCCAGGTCTGCTGCTGTCCAATCCTTCACTTCACCCTTGCCATTAGTAGTTCGACGTAAATTATAATCGTGAATAACGACAGGAACAGCATCCTTCGACAGCTGAACATCAATTTCAATCCAAGTCACATTTGGATCAGCGATCGCCAAACGAATCGCTGACATCGTATTTTCCGGCGCGCGGCTTGACCAGCCTCTGTGCGCAACGCAAGGATTTCTCATTATTCGATCATCCTTCCAACTAAAGGTTCCATTATTTCGAGACAATTGTCCCATCTTCCTTCAGCTTTACCTGATAAGAAATGGATGTCAACCGATCGAGTACAGCCTTTGCCGCGTCTCCCTCTAGAGGAGTTGGCTGTGCATTGACCATATACATCGGATTAAACTTCAAATCACAGTCACCACTTTTGGTACATACGGCATCAAGAACACCCGTTTCACCTTCTGTATCTTTTGGGAATGCGCTAAAAATAAAGTTTCCTAAACTGTATGCAATCCATTTGCCTTTATACATTTCGAAACCCTGTAGAACATGCGGATGGCTTCCTATGACAAGATCTGCCCCTGCATCTATGTATAGTCTAGCGAAATCCTTCTGGTATTGCTCCGGTTTGTCCATGTACATTGTACCCCAGTGAACCATGACAACGACAATATCCGCTTGTTCCTTGGCCTTCGCAATAGCAGCAACCGCTCGTCTTGTATCGTATGTTTCTGCCACACCAGCTTTGTTTTTAGCCGCTTTCCAAGTAATATCGGGTACAACTTTGCTAAGTCCGATATAAGCGACTTTTGTACCACGCACATCTTTAATGAGCGCTTTAAAAGCTTCTGTATCGTTTTTCCCTGCACCCATATGCGAAATACCAGCCTCGTCCAAATGGCTCATCGTATCAAACAGGCCTTCCTCGCCTTGATCAAGCGTATGATTGTTAGCCAAGTTTACTACGTCAAATCCCGCATTTTTAAATTCTGGCAACGCCTCTGGAGAGCCTTTATATACATACTCTTTTTTTTCAGCCGGAATACCTCGTTTCGTTATTGGGTATTCCAAGTTGCCTGCCATCACATCTGGCTCACTTAAATATAATAACGATTTTCGATATATATAATCATAGCCTTCACGTTTTAAGAAACTGTCCACGTACTCACCGATCAATAAATCACCAACAAAAGATAAACTAACCGTTTCCCCTGCAACAGGATCACTTTCTTCTGCAACTGACTCGTCTTCATGAGGTGGATCTGTTTGTATAGGATCATTTCCAGAAGTAGTCTCACCAGACTCCCCATCTACACTTTCACTTCCATTAGAATGATTCGTATCTCCCTGACCAGCATTCTTCGATTCTTCTGCATCTTTTTCTGATTCTGCTACTTCTTTTTCTCCTGCCTCTGTTTCTGCTTGTTCATTCTCGGAAACTATCTTCGAGCCAACACCACCAAACCAATCGGTCACTCTATCAGAATTGGATACCGTTATCCAAACGCCTACAAGGACAAAAATAATGCCTAGCAGCGTCAAATTAATATACATGATTTTTCTAACCTTTTTTTTACGTTTCAGCTTATCTTGTTGATGTAATTCTGAACGAGATACACGCATGTAAGATGCCTCCTTTTGCTAGAATATTTCCCATTATATCAATCTTCCGCAGATGTTGCGAAGACTATTATTTAATTGCTAGAATCACTCTATCTACAGCCCAGCATAACACTACTCCTCTCATCTCATCTCCAATTAAATGGCCGCCCGTCACCTTCTCATTCCATTAAAAAAAGCGGAGCACAGTTCGCCGACCCACTCGTCAATAAACACAAGTCGATCAGAGCCCCTAGTCTCCGCCTCTTATTTAGTGCTATTCTTGGCTGGCTAATGCCTCGATGACCGATTCAGCCAACGTTTCCATATATAGTGGATCACGATTAAGCATCGCAATTCTGTCTAATGTTATACCAAGCTCCTTAGATAGAGCCTGAGCTTCAATATCTAGATCGTATAATACCTCAAGATGATCGGAAACGAAACCAACCGGCGCGACAAGCACTGCTTTGACCCCTTCTTCACTAAGTACAGGCAGCGTCTCCAAAATATCCGGTCCAAGCCAAGGATCTCTTGTACGTCCAGCACTTTGCCAAGTAAATTGCCAATCGGACACATTAGCAGCCTTCGCTACTGCAGCGGATGTCTCGAGCAATTGCTGCTCGTAAGGATCTCCCACCTCACGAATTTTAACAGGCAGGCTATGTGCGCTGAACAACACCTTCACTTGCACTTCTCCGTCTGTAGCCTTCGACAATCTGCTTAAACCATCCTCAACACGCTCAGTAAGCGCCTTAAGTAGTTTTGGATGCATGTGGTATTGTTTGACAAATGCCATTTCAATACCAAGTTCAGAAGCCTTTTCCTGCGCTCGCTTAATATAGCTTCCAACGCTCATCGTCGAATAATGAGGCGCAAGCACAATGCCGACAGCCTTTGTAAAACCGTCCTTCGCCATCTGCTCAACGCCATCCTCGATGTACGGCTTCGCATGCTTCAAGCCTTGATAACAAACAAATCGACCTGGAGATAGCTGTTCAAGCTTGTCCTGTAAGCCTGCTACTTGTCCGTTCGTGTTCTCCCTTAGCGGGAATACACCACCGACGATTGCTTCATAGCGACCCTTCAGCTCAGCAAGCAACTCAGGCGTCGGAGCATTACCTCGCCGAATATGCGTGTAATATGCTTCAACATCCTCCATCGACTCTGGCGTTCCGTATGACATAACAAGAACGCCAATCTTTTGTTCTTTATGCTCTGACATGACTTGCCTCCCTTTGATTACGCTCCATTATCGCCCTCTCTGAATAAGAATGAACGAATGCCGTTAATTGGGCCAGCTTCTCCAATGACGCTTCAGGGAACAAGCCATGTCCGAGATTGAAAATAAAGCCCGGATCTTCAATTCCTTGATCAATAATCTCTTTCGCATATGACTCAATGACGCCGATAGGAGCTGTAAGTATCGTTGGATCCAAGTTGCCCTGTACCGCAAATCCATTGTCCAGTCTGCGCCTGCCTTCCGCAATCGATACGCGCCAATCAAGACCGATCACATCGACTTTCAATTGTTTCAGCTCTGGAAGCAATTCTCCTGAGCTAACACCAGGGAAATATATTTTCGGCTGCTTCAAATCCGACAGCTCTGCAAAAATCCGTTCTATCGTTGGCAGCACAAATTGACGGAAATCTGCTGGCGATAATGCCCCTACCCAGCTGTCAAACAGTTGAAATGCTTTGCCGCCTGCAGCTATATGCGCACGCAAATAAGTGATGACCATGTCGCCAAGCTTATGCATCAGCTTATGCCACACATCCGGCTCACTGTACATCATAGCTTTCGTGCGCAAATAATTTTTAGAAGGTCTGCCTTCAATTAAATAGCTCGCAATCGTGAACGGCGCGCCTGCAAATGTAATGAGCGGTACTTCTAGCTGACGATCCAATATACGAATCGTCTCTAGCACATGTCCTAAGTCACCCTCTACATCAATTGGCTTCAGTCGGTCAACGTCTGCTGCTGAACAAATCGGATTATGAATAACAGGTCCAATATTAGCTACAATATCAAAATCAATACCTATCGATGCAACAGGATTCATAATATCAGAATACAAAATCGCAGCATCCACACCCAGTTTTTTAACCGGCATCATTGTAATTTCAGCTGCCAGCTCCGGTTGTTTGCAAATCTCAAGCAATGTATATTTTTCTTTGATTTTACGATAATCAGGATCGTATCTTCCAGCTTGTCGCATGTACCATACAGGTACACGATCTACTTGTTCTTTCTGGCAAGCCCGTATGAAACGGTCGTTATAAGGCATTCCCGTTCCCCATTTCTATGTATTTTCATATGCTTTCATTATGCCCTTTTTCCCTAGACCTAACAACCGCCATAAAACGATTTCCTATGACAATAGTATGACAATCGGCCTAATTTCCTTTACTCCTTTCTCTTATGATATAATTTCCGCTATGGAACAATGGAAAAAAAATCTTATCGTGCTGTGGTTCGGTCAGTTTCTGGTGATGGCTGGGATGACAATGATCATTCCGTTTCTGTCACTCTATTTGCAATTTGATTTAGGTCTAACAGATAAGCATGAGATCGGAATTTGGGCTGGTTTTATTTTTGCCGGAAACTTTGTTACTTCGTTTATTTTTCAACCCATATGGGGGAAATTCGCCGACAAATATGGACGAAAAATCATGCTGCTTCGCTCTGGCTTCGGCATGGCAGTCGTCATGGTTTTAATGGGATTTGCCACGAATCCCTGGCATTTGCTGCTGCTTCGTATGCTGAACGGTACAATTTCCGGATTTAATCCAGCTTCTGTCGCGCTTATCTCAGCCACGACGCCTAAAGCCAAAATAGGCTTCGCTATGGGAACCATTCAGTCAGGAGGTATAGCAGGAGCAATACTCGGTCCGTTCATTGGCGGCTTGCTCGCTGATACAATTGGCTTCCGACCGATTTTTTATTTAACAGGTGCCTTATTATTCGCTGCATCTTTACTCGCGTTGATTGTAGTAAAAGAACCTTTTGACCGTGCTAAGGCCGCGGCTCGTGTGCAAGCTTCCGTTATTGAAGGCTTCCATAAGCTTAGCCGTATCCCTCAGCTAACAGCGCTGTTTGCTGTAACCTTTCTTATTCAGTTTGCAATGATGAGTCCGATGGCGCTCATGCCGCTATATGTACAAGAACTTCATGGCTCGACCGCCAACTTAGCTTTTCTAGCCGGGTTCGTCGGTTCGGTAACTGGGCTCTCAAACCTCATTGCATCGCCACTGCTCGGCAGGCTTAGTGATCGGATCGGAGCAGAGCCTGTGCTCGGAGTTGCCCTAGTCGGCGCGGCGCTTGCCTTCATACCGCAAGCACTTGCCGGAACAGTGTGGCAGCTTCTGTTGGCGCGATTTGTACTCGGTATATTCCTTGGAGGATTAATACCGACAGTTAATGCATTGATTCGAAAATATACGCCGGACGGTATGGAAAGCCGAGCTTATAGCTTCAATAGCAGCACACTTAGCCTCGGAAATATGGTCGGACCAATTACAGGCGGAGCACTATCAGGCTGGATCGGCATTCAAGGGCTATTCCTTGTTTCCTCAGTCATGATGCTCGCTAATGCAGCTTGGGTATGGCAAACACTGCTTCGAAAGCGTTCGAGTATGTTAAGAAAGTCTGATGGGGAAGACAAAGGAAACAGTAAATAATGCACACATTAGCTAACTTTACCGCACCTAGCTCCCTTAGATCACTTAGACCACTTAGTATACTTAGCTCACTTTGACCACTTAGCTCACTGAGAACACCTAACTCACATGGCTCATTTAGTAAACTTAACTCACTCAGCAAACTTAGATCATATGTCACAACACACAAACTAAATGAAGCCCCTCTCCTGAGGGGCTTCACTCACACTATTAATGTTACAGCTAATCATCATGTATCTTTTGCATCTGTTTGAGCACTAAATCATCTACCTCCACGTAAGTGTAATAGATCCTAAATCCTTAGTGTGCCACCGCTGCAAACGTTGTGATTTAGTTTCATTTATTAAGCTTAACGCTTGATTAAGGGCCAATTCTGTACATTTAATTTCAGTATTTGAAACTAGTGACCTGCTCACCTCTATTTACAAGGTAATTCACCCAATTAGATTCAGAATCTGAATCTAACTAGCCTCAACTTCAGCACTAGCTGCATTTAGTTTCACAAAATGAAATAAGCATATGCAAACATTCAATTTTATGTAGCAGGACTGACTAAGTTGTGATAAGATCACCATAAAATATGGTTAATAGTGTCGCAAAGCATGCGCCGCTAAAGCAGGTATTCATTCCACCTGCTTTAGCGGCGTTTATTATTTTTATAGGAGGAAATGTATTAATGACATCACTATTTAATGAATCCCATCAGCAATGGTTAGCAAAGCATGCACAGAATAGATCGGGTGAATCACTTCGACGCCTTAATGAAGGTCACGCACATGCAGAACAAATGATGCTTCAACACATTTGGTGGCCTGCCTTCGGACATTTTCAGCATTTGCATCCCGAATATGAGGTGCAAGATTTTAATGAAGGCTACCGTTATATTGATTTTGCTTACATCCGATCACATGTTCGGATCGCAATCGAAGTTGACGGCTACAGCGCACATTTGCGTAATCTTTCACGAAGGCAGTTTTGCGATCAGTGGGTGCGACAGATGCATTTGACCAATGACAATTGGACGGTTATTCGCATCGGTTATGACGATATTGAGAATCGGCCGAGATTGTGGCAGCAATTGCTTCAACAAATGGTGGGGAGACTATTCGGAGACTCTGCTACAATCAATGATTTAAATGTGTACGAGCGTGAAATATTAAGTCTAACATTACGAATCGAAAGACCTCTTCAGCTAGTTGACGTTAAAGTTGCTCTGGATTGTTGTTACAACACTGCACGTTCCCATATCCGTAAACTCGAAAATATGGATTGGTTGCAAGCGGCAAACGGTGGCTCTCTCCGCACACATTCGTGGAAACTCAGCACCTCTAAACGTTCACTCCTACTATAAAGCAACTAAAGAGCAACTAATGAGCAACTAATGAGCAACTAATGAGCAACAAACATCAGGCAATAAAATTACCAACCGCATAAGCTACTAAAATTCGATGGAGGCAACTTCAGTAGCGACTAGAAACTAATGAAACAACTACAGTAGCAACTAGAAACCAATAAGAATACTTCAGCAGCAATGGATTTAGTTTCATTATCATAAACTAAGCAACAGAACCTGCCCGATTTAGTTGCATTATGTTCAGAAATTGAAACTAATCGAGTGGTATTGGCCAGTTCAAGACTAGTTCGTGTGTTTTAAGTTCACTCAGTGAAACTAAATCGTTACACACAAGCAAAGATGGCTCATTAGACTCATTTTTCGAATCTAATACCCTTCATTTTAAATCTAACACCCTTCAGCCCTAACATGACTGTGACCCGCAAGAGAGGGACTTTTTTTCAAAGTGTCCTTCTTGTGGGTCACAGTTCAACAGACAAAGTAAAGCAGCATCTGATATGTTCAAGATTCCGCTCATACAAATGTCGTTTATCCGCATAGAAAGTGAAGCCGCTCTTACAGATGTCGTTTATCCGCATCGAAAGTGAACCCTCTCCTACAAATTTACTTTCAGTGCAGCGTACCGTCCCTTTTATTTCACAATCGCTATCGCAAGCCCGTCATAGCCAGGCAAAACGGTAGTCATCAACCTATCATCCGAAGCAATCGTTTCGTTGAAGGAACGAACCGCGCGCACAGCTGGCCCTTGCTTCTCCTCATTAATGGTTCTGCCGCGCAGCAGAATGTTATCTCCAACTATGACAGCGCCCGGATTCGACATTTCGATAGCRTAGTTCAAATATACAGGATAGCCCTCTTTATCCGCATCTATGAAAAAAAAGTCAAACTTCCGGCCGCTCGCCTGCAGCTCCGCCAAGTTTTGCTTCGCATCGCCTACGATGTACTCGACCTGATCGCCATGTCCTGCCGCTTCCATATGCTCCTTCGCAACATCTGCATAGTTCTGCAGCAGTTCAAGCGATACTAATTTACCTTCCGCTTTTAAGCCTCTAGCCAAACAAATTCCGCTATAACCGCCGAGCGCACCAATCTCCAAAATTTGTTGTGCTCCTGACATTTGAACCAGCATGGTTAAGAGTCGACCATAACCGTCAGATACGGATATATCAGGCATTCCTTTAGATGCAATCCCCGATTTTACCCGCTCTAGATCAACATCTTTTCCATAAAGTGAATCCACGTATTGTTCATTTTTCAACATTTTTCTCTCTCTCCAATTTACAATTTGTAAATACAGCCTAATTTGTCCTATACTTGATTGTATGATTT